>JAFPAK010000195.1 GCA_017390825.1 Clostridia bacterium | reverse complement strand
TTATATTTTGAGGTTTTATATTACTGTCAATTTGGTTTGTAACGGGCATTACGGCTAGTGTACCGTTTCCCGAATACCCCTCATTAATTTCTACCGTTTTAAATTCGGTTGAAGGGTTAATTGTTCTGTTTTCGTTATTTGGAATAACAGTCAACGAAGTTAAACCGTTGTTACCGTTTGAGGGGTAAAACGTTTGCCCTTGTTTGTTTGTTAAATTAACAGTTTTATCTTCGCCTTCAAGCTCAACTACGGAGCCTTGAACTCCTAAAACCTCAACACCCTGTTTAATATTATAGCTTTGAATATTTGTATCTATTGTTTTTGTTACGGCATTAACTGTGATATTTCCGTTACCCGAATAACCGTCATCAATTCCGATTGTTTGAGATACAGTTTGGGGTTGGATTGTTACATTTTTATTTTTAGGATTAACATGAATTGAAATTATGCCGTTGTTTTCGCCTGTCGGTGTGAATGTTTGACCGTCTTTATTTGATAAATTAACAATTTTTTCTTCACCTTTCAGCTCAATGACAGAGCCTTCAACTCCTAATATTTCAATTCCTTCTCGGATATTTTGGGGTTTAATGTCTGAATCAATAGATGAAGTTACGGCATTAACCGTTACTTTTGTTAACCCGTTAAAATTAGCATCAGGCGTTATATTTTGCGTTGAAGTCGCAGGATTTACGGTTTTTTCCTGTCCTTTAAGTTCGATTAAATCTCCTTCAACTCCTAAAATTTCTACCCCCTCACGGATATTTTCAGGAATAATATTCAGGTCAATAGCTGAATCTACCGCACCTACATTAACAGGTGAATATCCGCTAACTCCTGCAGGAGCGTTTATAATCTGTTCTTCAGTTGTCGGTGTGACGTCAAGCGGTTGAACATTTGGAACTTCAAAGTCAAAAGAGTATGTTATTTTAGAATCCGCTGAAATTGTATCATTAGGCATAGCTTAAATCTCCATTATTTGCATAAAATACACAATAACCTTTGCACCTGAAACGGCGGTTTTGGTTGTCGTAAAGCGTTAAAAAACCAAAGTTTTTATCATTTAATAAAGCAGTTTGTTTTTCGTCAAAGTTTACGTTTATCGGAAAAACTGGGTTTGGGTATTCGTTTTTTATATTTCCCGTTGAAAATTCCGCTTTTGAAATAGCGATATTGTCAGGATTTTGCAAGTCTATTGTTAAAAAATTCCGATAAAATGAAGCGGTATTTTCCCCTCTTAATATTGTCGGGTCACCCGTCAAAGAAAAAACACAAACACAGTTATTCATATTAATACTCCCTAAATGCAATGTAATCTTTGCCTGCTAAAATCCAGCCCGTATTGGCAGGAATTACTTTATTCCATTCATTACCAACAGGCATCGAATCAGTCTGCCAATTAGTAAGGTTTGATGAGATTGAATATCCGCCTGTATAACTTGTAGTTCTTCTTCCGCAAGCAAGCCACTGTCCGTTTTTATACTCGAAAGAGGTTGGATTGAACGCAACACCTGCACCTGATGCAATCATTACGGGCGTGGTCCAGCTTGTTAAATCGGTAGAAGTCGTCAGGTATATCATTCCATCAGCGGGTGCTTTATAGCCTATCATCGCTACCGTTGTACCATCTGTTGTGGTATCTCGCCAGGTAATTGACGTATCAGTGCCAACTTGATATTCAGTCCAGCTTGTACCGTTTGTTGATGTCGAAATTTTAGCATTGGAACCTGTTGTTATTAAGGTTCCAAGATGGTCAATGTATTTAAGCGAACTGCCCAAAACGTTTGTTTGATTGGTTATTGTCCAAGTAACGGTCTGGCCTGAAGCTGGCGGGGTTGCATACGCTAAATAAGCTCCAGCAGTTGCAATGTACTTGTTAAGAGGATAAACGTATAAGCAATGCTGCCATGAAATACCGGATGTGGTAACCCTGTAATCCCAAAGATTTGAACCTGCAGAACCTCTAGCTAAAAGCTGATTACCGCATATTAAATCAAGGGTTACAAAAGGGCTTGCGACATCTGTTAAATCGGTTGTAGTGTCAGGCATTTGGTTGACTGACCATGTAATACCGTCCTCGGACAACAAATATCTACCGCCACTTCCTACGATGATATAATTTGAAAAATCACGATTATTATATTTAGTTTGTGTCCCGCTGTACCAATTTCCCGCTATGTTTTGTATTTTCCAATCGTGCTGATCGATTAAAAGTTCTTTCGAAAAAATATTCATTATACAGACCCTTTATTTATCGCACCCACCACCCAATGGTCATCAATCAGGTCGTATTCATAAATTATGTTCCAAGCACCAGTGGTAAATACAGGCTTTTTACGACTAAAAAAGTATGAAGTTCCAAGATTGTCATTTGATAAATAGGACGTGTTTGTTAATTTCAACTGAACGAAGATTTGGTGAAATTTGGTTAAGTCGGTAATAGTTGGCAGTTGAAATTGTATTGTACCTGACGGAGTTATTTTATTGTGGGAATTATCAGAGAGAGCGATAATTCCTGACGTTGCAAGGGTGTTAATTTCAGGCGAAATAAGATTATTGACATCCCCGACAAGTTCATTTATTGCAGAAACTACGCTGGTTTTGGTAGCGGTGTTAAGATTTGATAATAAGCCTACAATGTTGTTTACTACAAGCCCGTTAGCATCCGACGTTAAAAGATTATTTGAAACCGGGCTAATAAGACTATCAGCTAAATTAGTTTTGTCTATTAAATTTACTATATTGTTTTCAACGTCAGTTAAAACAGGAAATTGAGCCGTTGAACCAATACTTGAAACGGATGTAAGTTCGTTTACGTTAATTGAATCTGTCATTATTAAATCCTTTTTGGTTTAAAAGAGAGGGCAAAAAACCCTCTCTTTTGATGTTATTAGGTAGAAGCAGGTGTTAAAACAGAGAATGGATAACGAGTTGAAGAACTTGAATTTGCTCTTGTTGCAGGATTTGCAACCTGAACGCCAAGTCTCATTTTAAATCTCATTGCTGCCATATCCTGTTGAGCAAGAGCATAAACCACATTTTTAGTTGTCGGGTCAATGATTGTAGCTTCTGTTAATAATCTGTATTCGATATCTTCACGGATAGCGTAAACTGCTTTTGACCAATCGCCTGCTATCATTAAGTAATCGGATGTGTCAAAATTGCCGTTTCTGTCAAAGTAGATTGTTTCACCGATTAATCTGTCGGGTTCGGTTTCTTGAAGCGAACGCAAGAATATAGGATTGTTAACGGTGTCTCTTAAATCTCTTAGTTGTGCTTTCATAGTGTTAGCAGCGTAGAAACCGTTAACATTAAAGCCGTCTTCTTCAACAAGGTTCATTAAACCGCCAAGTCCGATAATGTCTGAAGCTAGGTCTGTATTTGTACCTACTGCAATTGTATTTCCTGCAGTAACGGCAGCTGGAGCAATAGCAGTTGGCCATGAAGTCGGTTTGTTAACTCCGAAAAATGCCGCTTTATCAATAACAACACCGAACGCTGCTCTAACTTGGGGGATAATTTCTGCCCAAAGGTCATAATCAGCGTCAGCGATTACGTTTTCAGGAACAGGGATGATACAAGCGATTTCTTCAGCTGTTAGAGTTAGTGAGCCCCATTCCATAGCTGTGGTTGTTTTAATGCCTATATCATCATCACCCGTTGAGCCTGAGTTTTGGTTAACAAAATAAGCCATAGGAAGAGAATTAAGAACAGGTCTTTTATCTTCTCTTCTTGACATATTCGGAAGACGTCTTGCTAATCTTAAAAATGCAGATTCTTGCGGAAGTTCTTGCAGAATTTCACGAGAATATTCAACGGGAATTAAACCGCCCGCTGCGGTTCTGTTGATGATTGCCATAATAAAAATGTCCTTTCGTTAGTAAATCGTTAGTAAATCGTTAAAGCCTTTAGTCTGCTATTCCTTTCAAAAAATTGTTTTTGTCAAAGTTAGCAGTATTTGTGGGTGCGTTTCCTGTTGGTTTTGGCGGTTGACCGATTTTTTTTAGCTCTTCGGTTTTAAATTTTTCAAGAGCGTCATTTGCGGCTTTTTCGGTTGCTTTTTTTATAATGTCTGCAAACTTTGCCGCCTGAAGCGCCGGGTCTTTTTCGTCCGCTACCGCCATAAATTCATCAACATTTAAACCCACTTCTTTTAAAGACTGCCGATAGGCTTCTTTTCGCTCATACATAGCCGTTTTGGATTTGTAGATTTCAAGTTGTTCTTCTTTTGTTTTTGAGTTAAGTTCTTGTAACTCTTTTTCTGAAAGCATTTGAGCGATTTTCTTATCTTTTCCTGAACTTTCTTTTTTCAGGGACTCAATAAGTGCCTGCATATCGTCAAGCCTTTTTGCAATGTCTGCGTTTCCGCCGCCATTTTGACCGCTTGGGTCTTGGTTGTTTTTGATGTCGTTTGCATTTCCTTGTGCCGTTTTTTGAACGTCGTCAGGATTAATGCCACCGTCATTTAGTGTCATAAAATGTCTCCTATATTATCTATTCGGGGCTATACCCCGTAATATTCGTATGTTTGAAGCATTATAGGGTCATAGGGTGCTGAAACTTTGACACCTTGTCCCCGTGCAAAAAATATTAATTCTCTCACGTTGTGGTATTCCCTGCGCCTTTGTTCGTCGGCGCTTTGAAAACGCATTCCGTAAAGGTCTATTTGAACGTAACCCTTTAAAATTGCATAGGCTATCATATAAGATACGGTGTTGTTGAAAAAATTACCCCCTAAAAGAGTTTCAACCTCTTTAAAAGGGTAATTTGACCGTGTTATGGTGGCTTTTGGGTTATGGTAGCCGTTATGTATATCAAACCATTCTGTAATTCGTTTAAAGCGGTTTTCGTCTTCATGACGGTTAAGCGTCCAAATATCATAAGTTAAATCATCAAATGGTGCTTTAAACTTCGTTGGAAGTTTACCGAGTAGTGCTACTTTTTTATTTTTGGCCATAAACCGCCGTTGATTTAATTCTTTGTTCTGCTTGCGTCTTATATTGTTTTTTTATTTCGTTTTCATTTAAGAAAACAAAATAAGATGTTTCACGGTCATTTATAGACCAACGGGCAGGTGCGGTCCCAAGTTTGTAATATTTTCCGTCAGGGTAAATAAAAGCACCTTTTTCGTCTGATATAAAGCCGTCCATTGCTTTTGATTGTGCTCGTTCTCTGCCGTCAATTACTGCCTTTAGACGCAATCTGCAATTATTAAATTCTTTTTTTAAATCTTTAAACTGGTCGTATTTAGCAATGGCGTTCATTCGAGCAACTTCCGTCCTTGCGATACGGTAGGTCTCATATATTGAGCCGTTTCGGTGTGAGAATTTTCCTGCTTCAATTAGAGCTTTTGATTTGTCTGTTATTCGCCCTTGTGCATCTCTGAAGCCCATAACAATATCTATTTTTTTTTGAATTGTAGCAAGGGCTTCGCCTTCGTTTCTTCCGTCTGCAACGATTTGTGTTATTGCATCTGCTGTTTTTTTACTTCTGACGGATACTGATTTTTTAGTAAAAACCCGATTTGTATATTTAAAAGCAGGGGTTTTTGGTAATGTTTTATAAAGTTTTGGTTTTCTAAGGTTTAAGTCAAGTAGTTTTTCAACAAGTTCGACGTTTTTAACTTTGGCTTCATTTAGAGAATCGAGAATTAAATCTTTTAAATTAGCGTAAACCTTGCCATATTCAGCTACAACGTATTTATTCATGGCTTCAAGTTCCATGTCTTCAAGCCGTTTATATAAATACGTTCTTATAGCCTGATAACCTGCTACACATTTGGCATTGACTTTCGCTAATTGGTCAAGTTCAGCCTGTTTTTCTTTATCAAGGTCTTTTTTTGACGGTTCTAACATCTTAACTTAAATTCGGTATTGCTTCGTAATTTTCATCTAATGCTGATGCTGCAAGCTCTTCAGCTTCAATATCTGCATAGCCTGCTTGTTTTAAAATTTCGGCATTTGGCAGTGTTCCGCCTGCAGTTCTAATGTCTTTTAACCAAGTCATTATGTCTTTTGGTTTATTTCTGTGGAAAACATAATCAATATCGTATGTATCATAATCGGGTACACTTTCCGTATCTAACCCTGTCCAATATGATTTTAAAACTCTATCTAAATACTCAAATGACCTCATCCAGCATTGCTCTGTAAAGTTGCAATCATCATCCATTAATGAAAACATTTGAAGTATCTGAAAAGCAGTAGCATTTGTTAAACCGCCCATTGCTTCAGGGTCAATTGAAGCAGCAACTATCCATATTGATTTCCAGGTTTTTTCAGTTATATATTTGACAAATTCTGGGTTAATATCTTTTGTTATAAATCGTGCTTCGCCTGTTTCCGTTGTTGAAACAATAACCCCTGTTTTTTGCATTTCTGCTTTTGTTTCTCTATCAACAAGTCCTAAGCCTTTTAACAATAAGTAAGCCTGTCTGAATGTTGCCCATTCGGTGATGTTATCAGACATCATACGGTCGTAAGCGTCCATTAATGTAACTGCGTTTTGAGCGTTTCCTCTTGAAAGTTTGTTGTTTTTCCACTCAACAACGGGAATTTCAGTAAAGCCGTGTTTTAGGGTTTCACCCTCTGCTTCAATTCTTCCACCCTCGTTTATGATATATTTTTTTACAAATTGTTTGTCATATTCGTAAACTTTTATACGACGGTCTTTTTTGCGTTCGTAAATATATGCTGTTTCGGGTTCTTTGTTGTCGTCATATTCGACTTTTGCACTCCACGCTTCAATCTCTTTGATTCGAACAGGATAATTTATTCTTTCATTTTCCGTGATGATTTCTTTTTCGGGTTTATCAATGTAGCATAATGTATAAGTATTCCCCCAACCTGCGCAAGAAGACATTAATTCGGTGTATAAACTTTCAGTATTATTCAGCTCGTCAAATCTTTGGTATTTTTCCTTGACATCTTGAGGTATATCATCGCCATATTTGCGTTCAATATGCCCTGCTAAATAGCCTGCTTTTTTGTTCATAATAACGGCGAAGTTGTTAAAAGTTGCTTTAATATTAGGGTCAGCTAAACTCACTTGTTGACGGGCAAATATAGGAATACCGTCTGCATATTCGGGGTTTTTCCACTCGAACTTTCGTGCTGGTTTATTTTCTGCCCTTAAATGTAAATTAAATTTTAGTCTGTCAATATCTTGCAAATATTTGTCTTTAAAATCTAACATTTTTTAATATTCCCTTGCCGTTATCGTGGCTGTTCCGTCGTCATTGTATTTAATATCCGTTACAATGCAGTCATATATTGTGTCCTGTCCGAGAGTAAATAAATCTCCGTCATAGTGCCATACATCCGATATGCCTTTTATATTTCCAGCTCCTCTAATTATTCCAGTATATGCAATTGGTTCAATATATACTTTGTAAGTGTTCCCGCTGTTTATTATGTCATAGACGTTTATTATCGGCTTTTCGTTTTCATAGTCCAGCGACCGAATAATAATTTTTGCATTGTTTGGAATTTCGACGTCTGAATATAACTCAAACCCCTGCAACATTCCGTTGTCAATTATCGGGTTTTTGATCAATCCTGTTTGCTCGCCCTGCATATTTGCAGTGTTGGATATATAAATTCTGTCCATTAAAAGCATATTCATAGCTTCTAAATTAACCGTAAATTCAAATTGATTACGTTTTGTTTGAATTGTTTTTAATTCATATTCGACAATTTTTTTAACTGATTCTCTATCGTTTACATATTTATATTCTTTTTTAACAAGCAAATAATCAGAATCGGATTTATCGGGTTCGGGTTCGTCATGAACTTCGCCGTCATACCAATAAAGCGTTAGTTCATCTTCTGTCCAGTCGTCATTTTCAACAAAAGAAGCTCTTATCGCTTCCGTTTGTCTGCCTACGTTTGGAATCCATTTAAAGTCCCAAGAGTTATGCTGATTAAACATTCCAACAGGGATTTTGGCGGGTTTATCCATAACAAATGTATGCTTCCCGTTATAAAGGGGAATCATTGCACATTGCGAGTTTTTGAGTATTTCGTTTATAATTTCGCCTATTTTAACGGCTTCTGCTATAACTCCGCTAGCTTTATAACCCGCTTCTTCACACCATTCATAATATTCAACAAGCGAATCATTATCTATATGGTCAAGGCTTTCTGCTCTTGGATTTACTTTTGAATCCGTAAGCAAATAACGTACTATTGCAGCGGGGTTTGTTGTATTATCTATCGTGTTCCAATCTGTTCCGTTCCAAATGGGTATTCTTGCCGTTGCTATATAGTTAAATTTCTGTAACGTTCCTGATAAACCTTTATAAGCCGTTGCAATAAATCTTATTTGGTTAGTTTTAGGTAGAATATCAGAATCAATAACATCACCATCGCATCTGAATTGAATTTCCGATACGTTTGGATAACCCACGCTATAATTTGATTTTTCTTTAAAGTCGGCACTTCTAACCCTTACCGAATATTTGCCTTTTGGGACTGAAAAGCCAATCGGTCTAAAGAATAGCTGGTCTGCAACATTAAGATTGGTTGGACTTTTCATTGTAACGGTTGAACCGTTAACGGTAGTAGTCGAGGAACTTAATGGTTGTTTATCGCCGTTTAAATCTCTAATGTATAAACTATCGGCTGTTGATATTTGCTTCCATGCTCCATCTTCTGCTTTATAATGTATATCAACGTTGACGGTTCTTTGGCTCCTGCTCCCTGTGTTTTGGTTTAATGTATATAAACCGTTTGGAAATGATATTATTACATCTATTTCTGTAGTGGTTTCAGGTGAAGTGTTTACTACTTCCGATACAGTTCCCGTATAGTAATTAAGCGAATCATTTAAAGTTTTGGTTTGAGTGTAGCTTCCAGCCGTTACGCTTTCCTGAATAAGTGTTGTTTCAAGCTGATTTGTAACTTCTCTTGTATTCCCTCTTGTTTCTAAGGTGGGCAGTATTTGAACAAAATTAATATAGCTAACTGTATGGCTGAATGTTGATGAGCCGGTATAAACTCTGTGCAGGTCCAAACTGTCTGAATTAACAGTTTTGCTATCCGAATAGATTACAGTATTTCCGTTCGAGTCTAACGCATTTAATACAATTTGAAAAGTTTTCGTTGCGAAATGGCTTAAATCCACGTTTTCAAATTTAATCTGATATGAAACTACAACACTTGTAGCAGATACTGATTGATTATAGCTTACTGTTGAAGATAACTGTACTTCTTCTTTTGAATTGTAGCTTAATTCTTCATCAATACTTAATGCTTTGACATTATCAAATCCTATATATTCGCTTTGTCCGTATTTTGTCTGAATGTCTAAATACTGAGCTGAATAGTTATTAACCGAAGTTTCTCCTAATTTAAAATCAGAATAAATAACGTCATTATAGTTCGCTATAAAGTATTGGTGATATTTATTGGTGCTTGCTCCGTCTGCAACTAACCTGAAGGGGGTTTGGGCATAAGAAGGCGTTTGTTGGCTTACACCGAAAGCAACGGGGACAATATCGTTTGAAATTTCATTATTTGCACCTTTTAATTCAGGTTGCGTTGTAGATGAATATTCTCTATTGCGTGTAGTTCCTTGTCCTGAATTTGCAACACCGCCTAAAATTGCAGATGTAGCAGCAGCCACAACTCCTAAAACTCCCGCAACCAGCAACCCGCTTACGATACCAACATTTACCGATAGCCCTGTTACCGCAGTTACTGCAAGTGCAATGCTTGTAGCGAGTGCCGTTATTCCCGGCTTTTCAATTACTTCAACAATATCACCGTTTTTAAAACGGTTGTACCATTTTAACGGCTTGCCGTTTAAATAAACTTCTTTTTTGTTTTGGAACTCTTTAAGGTGAAAAAAAACAAAATGACCGTTCCAGTCTTTTTCTTTCAAACTGGATTCGTTCATACACCTTTTAACTAATCTAATCATTTAACACCTTGAATATTGTTGAATTTTTAGGAATGTTTGTAACTTGAACACCCCCTAAAGTCTTATGTATCATTTTTTTGTCATTCAGAGCATATGCTGCGTGATGATTTTTGCCATTATGATAATAAACTATACAGCCTTTTTCGGCTTTATTTACAAGTTTATAAGGAATATTACTTATTAAAGCCGTTGCAATTTCTTGCTTGTCGGTCATTATCGGGTAGTCGGGCAGAACAACATTATGTTCATCTTTAAAGACTGTTTGCACGAATGTCCAACAGTCATTTGCTCTGTTCTTATAGCTTCTGTCGGATAAATACTTAATGTAATTCATTTTTAAGGAGTCCCTACTTTGCTTGTGCATTTCAGGGTATGTACGCAGAGAAGATGCATATAAATCACAAATACAAATTCGGAAATAATTGTCTATTATAACGAATCGAACCGCAATTAATATCAAAGCTATGCCTTAAATTAATCGTTGCCGATACCGATTCATTTGTTATTGTCGGGTTAAATACTTCAAACTCGCCTTTTTCAAACTTTTCTGCCGTCTCTGTTTCTCTATTTACCAAATAAAGTTTTAAAACGATATTTTCGTTTGAAAAAACGGTTTTATTTATTAAATTAGCCGCAAGGTTTTGAACGTTTGACAAAACAATTTGCGTACCCTGTTGTTCTGTTTGAGAAGGCATGGTTAAATCAAAAGGGTAAGGCTCATATGTTTTGCCGTCAAGTTCAAGAGCTTTAGTATCATTGATCAGACAGTATTCTTTATCCCAAAGAGAATGAGACATTTCAATCAAAAAATTAACGTTTCTGCCTAAATATCGGCTGTAACTGTTTTTATCGAGTTCAAAATATCGTGTTGCCATTATAGCTTAAATCCGTAATTTACAACTAATTTTTTTCCGTCGTTAACGAGTAAATATTTTCCGTCTTCAACTGTAAAAATTCTGTATTCTTCAATGGTTGATGGCTCAAATGCAATAGTAACGCTTAAATTTTGCCTTGTGGAATTTGGCTGAAATTGAGGAGGGTCCCCAATTAATCTTGCAACTCTATTAACTCCATACCTGCAATCGAACATTTGAAAAGGCAATGTTCCTTGTCTTAATTCCACCCTGTACCAGCTCATAAACTCAATATATTGGGTTCTGGTCAGACAAAATGTAGCCGTTACAAGGTCAGATATATCCGAGAACATCATACGGCGAAAAGGAATCCCCGCATCGGGTTCAATATCGATATAGCCCTTTTGAAATTTATTAGAATAGCCGTTTAATAAGGCTTTGCCCCATTTCCAAACTAACACGCTTGAACCCCTTTGCTAGATTCTCTTTGGTATGCTTCTTTGAACCCTCTTGAAGTTCTTTGATTCATCAAAGCACTATTTACACGTTTTATAAATATATCCATTCCGCCATCATCTTTTTGGCGGGTTTCAATTTCTGCCCCTGACTGGTTGTAGATATTAACAACAGTTTGACTTGTGCCTGTCGCTTCAACTCCTAGTTTTCCGTTCTTTCGGGTTAATGGCATAACAGCTTCAGCTCCTGCTTCGCCCATTAAACCTGTTCCACCATTTGCCATGGGGAATAATGTCGGTTTATTTACAATTCCGCCACGCGCAAAAGGAACAACTTTTCCATTATTAAAAGCGGCACCATTTTTAAACCCAAAAATACCACCAAACAAAGTACCAAATATTCCCCCGTTGCCTGTTAAATTCTTAATTGAATTAAGCATTGGTTCAATAACCGACATTTCAAGAATTTTGGATAAAATCCTTTGTAGTGCATTGACGGCTATATTTGAAAACATTTCAAACGCATTTCCACCGTTTCTAATTGCCCCGATTAAATTGCTCGAAAGAGAATCGGATATTTGTTTAGCTTTATCTTCAATTTTAATGCCCTCGTCATTTAGAGCAGTATTAACTTCCTGTAATTGAGATTGCACACCTGCAAGTGCAGTTTTTGTGTTTACCCATTCGGCTGAGCCTACCTGATTTGTCGCAGCCAAATCTCTTAATTTTGCAGTGAGTTGTGAAACGGTCTCAGTTAACTGTTGATACGCACCTTTTGTTTCTTCAATTTTAAATATCTTCTCAACATCGCTTATTGATTGATTTGCTTTTTTATAATTCTCAAAAGCAGCAGCAACCTGTGGACTTGAAGCTCCGAACTGCACACCTGCATTAAGTACAGCTCTTCTTGCTTTTTCAACTGCTTCGGTTGCAAGGTCATAACTGTCTTTTATTTGTTTTGCTTGCGAGGCTGAACCATATGAACGGGTTTTTGATGTAGTATCAGAAGTACCTGTGCTTAAAATCTCATCTTGAACTTTAACAGGTTTTTTGTTTGTTATTGTTGTTTGTTTTTGTGAATTTATATACTTTTGGGTTTGAGCGATTCTTTGTTCCCATAATTTCTTTTCTTCGCCGGTAGCGTTTTTCAGTTGTTCTTGTTGATATTTTAAGGCTTCATTTAAGGCATTAATATTATTTTGGTTGGTTGCTTCTCTTGTCTTCTTTACCCACTCCGTCAATGCAGTTGTTGCTTTAATTAAAACCTTTTGCGTTTTTTCTACAATCGGGTTAAAAACTCCCCCCAGTTGTTCTGCTAAATCACCTATTGCATTTTTTAACTGGTTCGAAGCATTTGCCATTTGTTTGGCTTGTCCTTCGTATCTATCACCTAGTTGTTTTGATATGACTGCCATCTTTTGGCTGTCGGACATTCCATTTTTAAGCTCAATACCATAACGACCAAGGGCATTGGTATTTGAACCAATTGATTTCCCAACGAGAGTAAATGCCTGTTCTAAATCCATACCTGTTGCAGCTGCAAAGTCCACAACGGCACGAGTTAATTCGTCGGTTATTTTGGTTTGACCTATAAAAGATTGGCCGAGTGCTTGAGCTTTAATTATTGCTTCATCACCGTAGTTTGAATAGTTTTGAATTGAGCTTGCTAATTCCTGAATTTGTCTTGAATATTGAGCTGAATAAACTCCTGCATTTGCTAAAGTCGTATCTAATGAAGCAATAGCTCTTTCCTGTTCTCTAAAGGCTTCGGTTGATTGCATAACTCCGTTGAATACGGCAACAGCCCCCTTGATGCTTAAATATGCACCTACTAAGCCTTTTAATTTTGAAGTAAGAGCAGAAACGGGCGAATTTTGCTGTTGAAAACCACCCACGGCTTTATTTACTTCGTTGTTTGCGTTTTCTAAAGCTCTTTTATAGTTTTTTGTTTCTTCTGATAATTTTTTAAAGCCTTCGGTGTTTTGGTTTCCACCAAGTGCTAATTCTTTTAAAACTTGAATATTATCACTTATAGCTTTTTCGTAACCGTTATAAACCGTTGCAGATTTTTGAATTGTATCGGCATTCTTTTTAAAAGCAGTTCCAACATCATTAAGAGCTTTGGCTGCACTTTCTGCGTTGGTATCTATTACTATTCTTACTTTTCCGTCTGAATCAGCCAATTAAAAAGCTCCTGTTGTTTATTTCGTTAAAATCAATTAAATATTTAAGTCCGACTGCAATTTTGTACGGTACATTTTCAATTTTCAGGTCAATAAGTCCTGATTTGTACCATGAATAGATGTTTAAAATTAAATAAAATTCTTCATCTAAGTTAGCAAATAAATTTTTATATGTATCGATCGCAACGGGGTTGTCAACCGTTCCTGCCCAGGTTGTAAGGTTTGCTTTGTGCTTTGGGTAAGTAGTTTCCCCTTTTTGCCAAAGAGTGTAAGCGATTTTTACTTTTTTTCGGTATTTTTCGCCTCTTGAATAAGATGATTTAATTTCGTTGCAATTTCGTTTCTGATTTGATTATGAATTAAAGCGATTTCAGGTGATAACCCGATTTTAATAAATTCTTCGTAGGTTGAATAATCTATCTTTTTGCCTTTTTCATCTTCCAGTTCAATTTTGTTTTCAAAGCCGATAAAACAATTAAAAATAGCTTCGTCTATTTGATTTCCACCCCAAATAAAATTTAAAACGTCAGCCGAGTTCGGACATCTGAATATAAATTTAGGCGGATTCTTTTCGTTTTTAAACTGCTCCGGAACAATCTCTATGTCCTCTAAGTCTTTTGTAATCGTTAGTTTCATATAATGTCCTTTAAAATAAGAGGGGTGAAGGTTTTAAACCTCCTGCCCCTTTTTCCCATGTCTTTAAAATGGTTAATAGGTTAATAGCTTATGTTGATTCTGAGAACAACGCTTTGTCGCCTTCGATTAATGCAGGTTTAATTTCGTTATCTTGTGCAATTCTGAAATTTGATGTATAAGTTTGTGCTTCGTTTACGGTCGCACCCAAATTATATGAATTAATTGTAATAGGAGCTATAAATAAAGCTCTGTTAGCGTCTGTGTTATCAATTTTATTTAATTCGATTGCAAGCAATACGGTGTCATTATTTTGAGCCGTTGTAGTAATTGCTCCTGTTGATGATTGAGTTTGAACGGTTACAAATTTTGCAATAAACGGTTCAGTTTTTCCTAAGGTTGTAATGCCTTCAAGCGTTCCTGTTGCGTCAGTAAAGCCTGCAGCATATTTCATAATGTCATCACATAGAGTTGTGATATCGATTTCGTCTTTTTCAAATTCAACTCCTGCGCTTGTGATATCACATTGAGAAGCAAGAGTTAATGAAATGTATTTTTCGCTGGCTGTCGGTGCACTTGTTCCGTCTCCGATAAGTGGTACACCTACCTGCGCGCCTGACTGAAAACCGCTTGAAGTTGAAGCAAGTTGAGTTGGTACATAAAATTCACCTTTTGTTAATTTTGTTGTACCGTTGCCTGTAATTTCTGCTGATTTTGAAACGACATAAAGTTTCCCGTCTCTCCCCGTAAGTCTTTTAGTTGATGCCATGTTAGTAAATCCTTTCAATTAATTGAAGTGTTATCGTTTTGTATATGTAAAAGTTCTTGTAAGCGTTTCTATCTTTAATCCTGTGCTATCGGTAAAACCACCCCTTGCCCCCTCATGAGTGTTTAAAACAACCTGATAACCAGGCAGAGCGTTAAGTTCGGCTAAAAAAGTATCAAGTTGTTGCTTGATATATAAAATGTTTGAAACATTAAGCCCGTAAATGTTAAACTGTATATAGCTTTCGCCATCTGTATAGTCGTTATCGTTGCATAAAACCTGCTTTGTGCCGTCAATATCAAGCGAAAACATAACGATATACGGGTTTTTAGTGCTTTGTGGTGCTTCACCGAAATATATTTTTGTATCAAAATTCTCAATGCTAAAATTAGCATTGACGTAATTAAATAATTCTTTTTCAAACATAATTAAAGTCCGCTTTTTTGCTGAGCGATTTTAAATAATTCAGGTATTTGCTTTTGAACGGCACGGGCTGAATTTCGCATAACAGGATTCGGGTTTCTCGGTTTTTGTTTTACTTTTTTATAAAAAACATCTTTGCCGTTCCAATTAAAATGCAATGCTTTTGCTGTTTTAGGGGTAATTTCTACGGGGTTTTGGATTCCGTATTCAATCGCCGCTGAATATTCAGTATTTGCAGTAACCGTATAAGCGTTATCGTATTCTATACCTTGCCTGTATCTGCCCGTTACAAATGGTGAATTTTCAATCGCAGTCTGTTGTATAGCAGTTCCGACTTCTTTTGTTAATTCATTGACGGCTTTTATCCACTTACTTAAATCAGGCATCTTTACTGTTACCGTTGTTTTAGCCAAGTTAAATTCCCTCTTGAAGCCACTCTAAACGATATTGTGCGTGTTGTCCTCTTTTTGGCTGGATTCCCGTTACGCCGTCTGTTTGTGTTCCCTGCCCTGCAATTAAATACTTTGTTCCGTTGTATTCAATAATTGTTTTTGGTTCAAAATGCTGTTTATTTGAACAAAATAAAGTTCCTGCAACAGATGAAGTGTCTTTTGAATTATTGAACACTGCATTGTTTGAAGGTGCTTGAATTAAACCCATAAAAGAACCTGAAACAACATATTCAGCAGGTGTTTCGAAACTTCCTGCCTGAAACTCTAAAATATTTATTCTTTTATAATAGCGTTCAATCACTGCATTAACCTTAATTTTTTGTAATTGCTTTCAATTCCTGCAATTAGTTCTTTCGGGTAGGCTAAACCGCCAATAGTTACATCTTCTTTAGTATAAGAATAATTACCGACATTTTCACTTTTAACTCCGTCTATTTCGCCACGGGTAAATGCGTCATAATACATCATCTTTGATATTGTCCACTCTAAATCCTGTGGTAAGTGCATGATGTAGTAAAAATAATTAAAATCGGGCTTAAATTGAGGGTTATCAGCGGTTATAACTCCATCATCAACCTGAACATAAGATACAAATATAAAATCATATTGTGAAATGTAGTTCCAATCGTCTGTTGTTCTTATTTTGCATAGATCACCCGAAACGGGAACTTGTGGAACTTCATGCCAGCCTCCGCCGTAACCCTCATAATTCAGGTTATAAAAATTTTCATAATTTCTTCTAATAACAAACCAATTATTCAACCACTCGCATACACTTTGAATCGTTAAATAGATAGAATTTTGAATTTTAAAATCCTTACTTGTTTCGATTCTTGTCGCTTTGCCGTTTGTTATTTGATAGGAAAAACCGCGAACAAAACCGCAGCAATTACAGCCGTATTCGCTTAATGTGTCAGAACATAAAAAAGTCCCGTTCTCTAACGAAGGCAATGCTCCGATTTCGTCATATTCACCATGTAATTTAACACTAAATAAATCTATCATTTTTCAATTCTTTTAATAATTTGTGTGCAATAACTTTTCATTTTAGCCAATTTTGCCTTTTGTAAATCGGAATCCGCTTTAAACATTTCGCCAAATTTATAATCAATTCCGTTAATTGTGATTCCGTAAGCAGTGTTAGATACAAAAGGCTTCAAAGTTACGATATTTTTTTCGTTAATATATAAGTTTAAATCTTTGAATAGCATATTTGCTCCTGTGGAGTTTACAAGTAAACTCTTACGTCGCCCATCAACTGCTCAACGGCAAAACTAACCGTTTTGACCGTTTCCGCACTGGCTTCGCTTTTTTAAAAAGGTCTAGCCCCTACTAAAATTGTTCTTGCTCCGTTCATATCATCTTCAAGAGCATATCTTACATCATCTATGTGGTGATTGTTTCTGTCCGGGTATTTATCTTTAAATTCACCGTTTTTATCTTTTTCAAGTTCGTATAAGCTGAACTCATCGTAAGTATGCGGACATCTTGTTTTGTCGATATAAATTTTAACGAGTTTTTGAAGCCACTTGATGCCATAGCGGACAGAATCAGCCCCTTTATTTGCACCTTTGATTTTAAAGCCGTTTATTTGAAATTCGGCTATTGATTTTGGTTCAGCCGAATCTGCAGTTATATAGCTTTGAGTTTTTGGCTTAATAAGTTCCATTGCCCTGTCGTTTGTTAATCCGACCTTATGAATTTCATCATAAATGTATAAGCAACGTCTTGTTTTGTCATAGTGCATTTTGTTCCAAGCAAGAGGGTCAGCTGCAAAACCCCAATCTAGACCCTCTCTTAAATTATCAAAATGCAATATCATTTCATCTGTGATAACGATATTTTCAACATTCGGAAAAATAATTCCGCCCGTTCCTGTTACTTCGCCTAAATACTCATGCCTGTATGCCAACTCGTCAAGTTTTTTTAAAAATTCGGCTTCAATAAAAAACTGATTTCCAAGCCATTCGGCAGGTACATCTAAATAGGTTGAATGGTTAATTAAACGGTCAGGTCTTTCGTGCGCTACTTCTTTATTAACCCAATTATTTATATTTTGAGGTGGGTTATAACTTTTAAAGCAAATAAATTGGTTTCCGCCACGCATAACGGATTGTTCGGCTTTTCTTACTTCTTCAAGCCCGTTAAATTCGTCAAGTTCTTCAAACCAGGTTATTTTATAATAACCGTTTGCAGGCTTGATTGATTTTGTTTTTTTAGCGTCATCCAGTCCTCGGAAAGTTATTATTTGACCTGTCGGAATGTATATAATTCTATACGGCGATTTATACGCTCTAAAATAACCTTGAACCCCTAAAACATTAATTGCCCAAAGAATCTGATTATAAACTGATTCTTCAATATCTTTTCCGATTTTTCTAAAACAAATTGCGTTACATTCGGGGTCGTTTATTATGTTTAAAACAATCTCGATACTGATAAATGATGATTTTGTAGAACCCCTGCCACCCTTAAACCAATAATGCGTATGTTTGCGTTCTTTTATGTCTTTGTGAACGTCAAAAAATTTTTCTATAATTAAATCAGATAAATTCATTTAATATCGTCAATAATAATCGGTACATTTTCTACTTTGATTTTTAGATCAAAATATCCTCTCATTTTTGCTAATGTTTCGCCTGCTTTAATACGGTCTTTAGGTGTTACTTGTTTTTTAACTATACTTGCTAGTGATTCACCAACTCCGCAACCTTCAACAACGACACATTCTTCTTTAATTTCACCTCTTAAAAGCTTTGTTAAAGTTTCTTGAATTTCGATTGCGTCTGCTATATTTTCATTTTTTATTTCTTCGGACAATTCTTGCAACCTTTGTATAACCTTTGTGTCTTTCATTAATTGCGAAGCATTAGAATCAACAGATTCATCTGTCATATTTGAGCAGTCAAAAGAATTTTTATAAGCTTGTCTTTGATTTCCAAGTTTAGCCATTTCTTGACAAAACTTTTCTCTTTTGGGAGTTAATTTAATTTCACACATAAGATATACTTCTTATATACTTTTCTCTTAATTTTTTGTCTAACCTCGGGAATTTTTGATACCAAATTCAAAAAACGATATACACTTTATATCTTTAAACCCCCGACACAAAACATCAGAGGTTAAATAACTAATGGTGGAGTGATGTAAAAATTTTTTAAAACCCAGGATGTTTTAAATATCGAGGGTTACTCTGTTAGACCTGGAAGGAGGTTTAATTTTTTCAAAAACCCTCGGCACTTTTAAACTAAAATAGTCAGGTAGAAACCGAGGGTTGTTCGTGCAAATATGGCATTTGCGAGGTCTCCAAACTTAAAATAAATCCCCTTATAACAGGGGAAACACTATCACGTTTTTCGTTGTTTATACAAGGATAACAAAAGTTATAAAATGGTTACTTTTACTTTGTCTTTAAACAAAAATTCTTTTTGATTATTGAAGTTTTTACGGTACGTTTTAAAGTATCCGTTTTTATCTCTTTGGTATTCGCCGTAATAAAAATATTGTTTAGATAATGTGCCGTTATAATCTTTGTTTATAATATTCTGCCATTTATTATATTCTTCAACGGCAGGTTTTCCGGTGAATGTTTTAATTTTCTCTTTTACATTATCGTCTTCAATAATTTGCTTATAATCAACAAAATGTTGTTTACCGCAATTCGGACAATATCCAAATTCTAACATACGGTAAACTGGCTTATGAAGCCTATAAATAAACCGCCCTTTGTGATAGTCCCCACAGCAATAAAACAAAGAATAAACCCCTCTATAACTTATTTTTAGCGACAAGAACTTAATACCCGTTTCGGATAGCTTTGGTTATCTTAAACGCTCAAAGTCGATTTACAAAGAACTGCTGCCACCCTAGGTCAATTATATTATACAACAAATAAACATACTATTCAATATTTTATTATACAAAACTTAATACTAATTAGAAAAATCGATATGTGATAATAATTCTCTAAATAATTCGCAACCTTCAATTTTTCCATAGCTTTTTAAGAGTGCTTTAAACACTCTGAATAGTAAATCTTCAATATTATTCATTTTTCATCCTTTTTATGGAGTAATGGCAATAAAAAAGAGGCTTTTATGCCTCTGTTTTATATATTTTTATTAAGTTTTTGTATCTCTTTTTCATTAAAAAACATGTAATCATGACCATTTATGGTATGCAATAGTATGTAAAAAGATTGTTACAGTTCAAAAAGCAATTTTTTCTTCTTTTCCATTGATTAACAAAATAAAATCAGCCTGCGGGTTCTCAAATTCTTTTGTGGAACTTGCTAAAATTCTTATTTTTTCACCCGCTTTAATTGTTTTATTTTCCGGAAAATCTCTAATAAAGCTATTTTTTTCTAAGTCGCATTTTACACTATAATAAAGACCATAAATAGGAATGTATATTTGCCCGGAAGTGAACGAAGCTCTTGCCAAGTTTTTTAAAGGTTTATTGCTTTCGTTTGATAAATCTTCATTATAAAATTCGTTTGAATTAACACCTTTTAAAATAATGTCTTTATCAGTATTATTTGTTAAAATGTACTCATACCCATAACCCATTTTTTGAATATAATTAAATTCAAACTTATTCTTTTCAATTTCAACTAAATCATTTTTAAAATTGTTAGTATCAATTTTATTTAATTTAATTTCTTTTTTATTTTCACGATATGGGATATTAGTTATATAGGGCATGTCCTTTGCCATAACAACCGCATTAACAAACAAAAGTAATGTAAAACTAATTATTATTTTTTTCATTATAGCCCCCTTTTCTTAAATTCTTCTCTTACCATTTCATTAAACCACTTCTTCATTTTTTCTTCTTTTGTATCTTCCACAGGTTCATTGAACATATTACCTTCACCTGTGCAGAACCAATTAAGATTAACATTTAATTGCTTTTTTAACAAAGTGCCAAGTTCCATTGGCGGCATTTTGTTTTCACGTTCCCAGCTTACATAAGTACGAGTTTTTACCCCTAACTTTTCAGACATACCATCAAGGGTATATCTTAGCTCTGTGCGAACTTTTTTAAGGTTTTCTGAAAACATCTATACTCCATTTGTATTAAGTTTTGTAAAATAAACATTATCTTGTTGACAAATAAACAATAAAATGTTTAAATTTAATCATAGGATATTTAATTTAAGGAATACATTTTTTATGACTGACAAAAAAAACGTATTATTAAGACTTCCGCCAAAGGAACACAGATTATTAAAGGCTACTTGTGCAACCGAAGGCAAAAGTATTAACGAATATGTTTGCAACTTAATTTATGCAAAGTTAAATAAAGTTGCAGGTTATGAACTCTCCGCCAATGACGGATAGTTTTGTAATAGTGTTATTTGAATTATACCCAAAAAGCCCCGAATAAACAATAACAGGGCTTAATAAAAGTACAAATTTGAACATTGAAAATTGAATAACGTAAGACGATTCTGAAAAATGCGTGGGCGGATTGGAACTCTCAAACCGATTGACAGCCCCTAAACGCAGACCAAAAGAACGCAGAGAGAGAACAAAAGTGAAGAATACTGATTAACTAAATTTTTATTTTAGCCCCACACTCCTCGTCGGGCAAATCGGGGAGACAACGTCATTTAGTTGGTTGTGGGGTCTAAATAAGGATTTCAATTAATGTCAATCTAAGTCTTAGATTAATTCAAGCCGCAGACATATTCTACGTTTTCCAGGTTAAGCGGCTTTTCTTTTAAATTTTACTCTTTTATTTATAAATTAATGCTAGTTTCCGCCGTTTAATGGCTACGGCGGATTTTATTAAGTTTTCATTATACTCAAACCATTATATTTTTAGGGCAAATGCCCTTTTTTTTGAAAACGAAGTCGGTGCTAAATCGGCTTGCGTTGAGCAAGACGATAGCACTACGCAACCGCTGTTTCAAATCTCTGATTTGACAGGCGGATATAGAATTAGTAACGGAAAGGAAAATATTATGTTTAAAAAAATGCAAAACAAGGTTAAAGAGATTTTTAACCGAATGGAAAACAGGCGATTAACGGATGATTTTAACGATGCTGTCAGATTTAAAAGGTCAGTTAATATGGAAATATCGTTGCATATTTTGATTAACTATCTGATTCAGGATCAGTTGACACGCACAGGTATTCTTTATTCCGGAAATGACAATTATATTTTAGCGAAAGCACAACATTTGTTCTGGGAATGGAAAAACGAAGGAATTATTGACGAATTCAACGATTTCAACGATGCAACAAAAAATTGGATAACAGCTTACGCATAAGTCAAGGAAGGAAATTAAATGCAAGGTTTTAGACAAGCATTAGCTGAATATGAGGCTAAAATAACAAATCCGTTTGAGAGCGATTATTTATTTAACCAAGATGAATATGAGCAATATATGGCGGACGAAGTCGAAGAAATTATGTTAGAAAGGGCAGAGAATGAAAACGGAAATTGAAATTAAAGAGCGTTTAGAGTGGCTTTTAAGAGCCGTGGACGACGAAGAAAATCAAATTTCAACCGTTCAAACGCAACTTTGGGCTCAAATTGATTTTATTACTAAATTTTTAGGAGTGACGGTCAATGGATGAACAAACAAATATTGATGAAGTCGAACAGTTGCACAGCTGGGATGATTATTTTGCAGAAGTCTTTGAAGCTGAAATAGAAGACTTTTTATATTACTAAAAAAGCTCCTAAATATAGGAGCTTCTATCTACTTTTTTATACTGGAATTTAATCAAAGAAAGAATAACATAAAAAATGATAAAAGACAAGATAATTAATTATGTTGAGGGAATGGAAATAAAAGAACCCTGCATAGTTAGAAATATGCCAAATGAAGTTTACCATAAATTGCCTGCATTATCTAATTCAGGCTTAAAAACTTTAATAGATTGCCCTGCAAAATATTATTATAAATACTTATCAGGTGAATATGAGCCAAAAGAAAAACCATATTTTAAAATTGGAAAGGCTGCTCATAAATATATTTTAGAGGGCAGGGGAGAGTTTGAAAAAGAATACTGGCATAACCCGTATTCTGAAATGAAAAAAGATGAATTAATAACTTTATTAAAAACTTTTGGTTACGACGATTCAATTAAAAAATTTTTAGTTGCTGATTTAATGGAAATTTTATTAAACAAAGCAGGAATTCAACCAAAGGCGATACACCTAACAGCTTCCGAATTAAACCAGGTTGTTTGTATGGCAAAAGCTATTAATGGAAATACAGAATGTAAAAACGCATTAAGCCAAAAAGGCGAATCGGAATTATCAATATTTTGGTTAGATGAAAAAACAAATGTTTGGCTTAAATGCCGACCTGATTATTTGCCATACGACTGCTTAGATGTTCCTGATTATAAGACAACGGACAGTGCAAAACCCGAAACTTTTTATGGCTCTTTTGTAAAATACGGATATCATATTCAGGCGGCAATGTACCGTATGGGAATTAAAGCAGTAACAGGCATTGATGTTCAAAACTTCTTTTTTATAGTGCAAGAAAAAGAAGCACCGTTTGTTACGCAAATATTTAACCCTGCCACAGACCATATTATAAACTGGGGCGAAAAAGCTATTTATTCAGGAATTGAAAAATATCTTGAATGTCGGTATTCAGGAATTTGGGGGGGATATTCAGATAAAATTATTGAATTAAGAATTGAGCCTGCTCCTGATGATATTTTCGGAACATACGACAAAGAAAACGGAATATTGTATGCTCCAAAATGGATTGATTACGAATTAATGAAGTATGAGGCTTAATTATGGAAACTATCAATCTTACTTGGCTTGAAGAACAGTTAAAAAAGCCTTTCAGACCTGATGAAATAGAATTTAGGATATCAGCAAAAACCAAAGATAAAACAAAGGGTCTTGCCGTTGCTTATATTCAAAACAGAGCAGTGCAAAACAGACTTGATGAGGTTATAGGCTTTAATAATTGGAAAAATGAATTTATTGTAACTGAAAAAGGCAAAATCTGCGGCTTATCGCTTCGTATTAATGGCGAATGGATAACAAAATATGACGGAGCTTCAGACACAAAAATTGAAGCTACAAAAGGCGGTATATCGGATTCAATGAAGCGTGCTGCTGTTCAATGGGGAATCGGAAGATATTTATATAATTTGCCTGGGCAATGGGTGAAAATCAAAAACACTTACGGCGATAATTACGAAATATCGGAAACTCCGATTCTGCCCGATTGGGCTTTGCCTGACGAATTTAAACAAAAACAACCAGATTTTAAACAAATTAATCAGGGGGCAGACATAAAGCCATATAAAAGCAAACATCAGGAAAATATAGACAACTGTCTTGAAGCATTTGAAAAAATCGGAGTATCGGCAGACGATATTCAAAATTATTTATGCTTAGAGCTTGATATGATTACCGAAAAGGACCTTATAACGTTAAGGGCGGTTTATTCTGCTATCGCTAAAGGTAGAAACAAAAAAGAGGACTTTTTCAGAATGCCTGAAACAGAAAAAAAGGGGCAACAAACGTTAAAACTAGAACAGAAATTGAAAGGGGAATAAAGTGGAATTTGCGAAAGGAATTAAAGTAAAGACCGTTACAACTCAATACGGCGAAATCATCAAACTTGGAATAAATAAAAAAACTATTTTAGAAAATCAAACAGAGGGTGATTGGTTGAATATTGACCTGAAAAAATCAAAAGAAAAAGACGAATGGTATCAGTGCATTAATGATTTTAAAAAGAGTTAATTATTATGCAAGGATATATTAAACTATATCGGAGTTTGTTAGATTGGGATTGGTTTCAAGATGCAAACACATTTAGAGTGTTTATTTACTGTTTATTAAAAGCCAACCATGAGCCTAAAAAATGGCAGGGAGTTGAAATAAAAAAAGGTCAGTTTGTTACCAGTTACGAAAAAATAGCGTCAGACTTGAATATTGGAGTTCAGTCCGTTAGAACTTCAATAAAAAAGTTAAATCTAACAGGCGAACTAACAAACAAATCAACAAGCCGATATTCAATAATAACGGTGAAAAACTGGATTCGCTTTCAAGAAACTAACAAGCAAACTAACACACAACTAACAGGCAATCAACAAACAACTAACAAACAACTAACAACAAACAAGAATGAAAAGAATGAAAAGAATGATAAGAAAGAAAGAAATAATAGCGTCTCTCTTTCTGACGATTCTAAATTTTTAAATTGTGATTTGATGTTTGACAAGAATGTCAACAAAGTTTTTGATTTTTATTCCGAGAACTGTAAAGCTCTTGTTCCTTTAAAGTTTGAAAAGAGGGATTTAGAGCTGCGACAGACAATTAAGGATTTTTTGTTTTTTATTGATTTTGATTTTTCTTATTTTTTTGAATTGTGCCAAAAGGCAAACGAACAGGTCTTTTTGCTCGATAATAAAATCGACTTAAAGAGTCTGATTAAAAACCACAGCCGGATATATTCAGGGTTTTACAAAGCAAAACCCCCTCAAAAAACCGACACTAAAAAGACCACAGCTGACATTGTAGCTAGCGTGAAGGCAAGAATGGAGGCAACTAATGGACCTTGATGAGTTTATCGATAAGGTATTTAACCGTTATGTCTGTGCGACAAATGAGGAAGAAAAACGGGAAGAATACGCAAGCAACCTGCTAAAAATTTGCGGCAAGGTTGATTTTTACAAATTACTTGATGTTATTTCCAAAAATAATGACAAAGACTTCGTTCCCCCGGTTAAAAATATCCTTGAATGGTCAAAAAGCTGTTATAAAGAGGAATTTAAAAAATCATATACCGGATATCAACAAGTCAAAGTCTATAACCCTGTTTATGATTGCATCACCTCAAACGACGTTTTTCCAAAAGGAATGAGCGAAGAAAAAATGATTAAAACGTATGAAATATTAAACCCCGGAATAACCGGCTGGAAAATAATCGAGGTGTATTAGATGAATACAACCTATGACGGAGTCCATGAGCCGAGGAAAGACCAAATAAAGGCAGAAACGGTCAAATTTTTAGAAGACTTTATTGAAAGCGTTTTTGCAGTCAAAATCGAGGATAAAAAACCGTGCAGTTTAACAAGCAGGGAACGACAGATATTAGAGCTTTTAGCAAAAGGCTTTGAAGCAAAAGAAATAGCTGAAAGTTTAGGTATGATAAAAAATAGCGTTTATTCTTACACTTCTTTAATTTGCTCCAAAATCGGGGTGGAAAATAAAGCACAGGCAGTGATTTTATTTAAAGAAGGGAAGATATGAATAATTATCAAAAAATAAAAGCTATGAGTATTGATGAGATGGCGGAGTGTTTACATAAAATTGATAAAGCTATGTACATAGGTGCTACCAATACACTAAAAAGAATAGGAATAGAATTAACAGGCTTTAATCCGGTGAGAAGTATAAATGGTATCAAACAATGGCTTGAAAGCGAGGAAGAATGACAATAATAATGCCTAATATGCCCGAATGGTTTAAAGAAAATCCACCTAAAATATTAAATTGTAAATATTGTGGTGCAGAAGCAGAAATAAAAGGAAAACCTGATTGGGAATGGTGGACGCATGAAATAGGTTGTTCTAAATATTGTCAAGGCAGCACAAAAAACAGAACAAGATTGCAAAGATACGAAATCAAAGAGCTTGTTAATAGATGGAATGAAATCAATAGAGAGGGTGTAACAAAATGACAACCGAACTAGAACAAGAATTTTTTAAAACTTTTGGGATAAAACCACAAATATATGTTTGCTATATTGGTTTTGATAGGTGTATTGATATTGACTTTAATTGTCATTGTCACAATGAGAAGCCCTGCAAAAATAGCATTCTGGTTTACCCCGAAATTACAGACAGGTTTTTGCTCGAATTAATATGTATATGCTCTTATTTTTGCGGAACTAATTTTCATAATTTATGGGCCAAAAATATTCCCGAACTTGAAGCAATGATATTAGAAAAGATTTTGCTTTGGTATGCATCTAAAAAATACGGGCACGAAAAATGTAAACACCAAATCCAACAACTATTTAAGGAGGAAGAATGAAAACAAATTACACAGATACAAACGGAAGCGTTATCAATTATGGTGATATTCTAAAATGGGTACATTATCCGCAAAGAACAGAAGAAGAAAGAAAATATGCACCGAAAGAACCATATTTAAAAATAGTTAAATTTGACAATAAAGATATGATGTATGTATCAGGTATGGATGAATTTACAGAAATTAAAGAATGGCAAACAAAAGAGGATATACAAGAAAATAAAATTAGTAGTGTAGAGATTAAATTACGAAAGGTGGAGGAAGAATGAGCGAAGAAATAATAATTGACGGTGTAAATGTAGCAGAATGTTGTTGTTACAACAAAGACGATGAACCATATTGTTGTGAACTCTATACCAATGAATGTGAAGCACAAAATTGCTATTTTAAACAACTCCAACGCTTAAAACAAGAGAATGAAGCGTTGAAAAAAGCAAAATCAATACCTATACCATTTATAGATGAAACATTAGTAAAAGAATTAAAACAAGAGAATGAGAAGCTAAAAGAAATAGAACAAGATTATGTCAATTTTAAAATCGCGATAGCGGATATAAAAAATATAATCGAATTTCGCTTTAAAACTGCATATATGACATTCGGGTTAGAAGAAACCAGGAAAATAATTAAGGACATTGAAAAAATAGTAAACGAGGTTTTAAATGACAGAAACTAAACAAAAATATATCATCCGAAATTGTCCTTGTGCGAAATGGAGAATGGGACAGCCGAGTAGAGTATTTTGCATAGAAGATGAAGAATATAAAACACTTTGTAAAAATGTTGAAAACTGTACAATAAAGCAAATTGTAGAAAAATGTGAAGATGCACAAAGCGAGTGTTCTTGCAAAGACCCGATTAAAGATGTTGATTGCTTCGAATGTACATCAGGGGGTATAGCAGAATTAGGAACAGAAATTTTACAATTATTTGATATTGAGGTTTTAAATGACAGAGATTGATATATTACCACAAGAAAAAATCAAAAAATTAAAAAACATTGTAAGCAATCAATGTATGGATGTAGGTTTAAAAAACTTTGAATACGCTTGTATAGCCAATAGAATGGTAGGCAATAGAATTGTAGGCTTTGAAGGACAAGGGGCAACTGAAGCATTTAGTGTGTTGGCTTTATTAAATAGTTGCTGGAAAGTTTTAACAGACCAAGAAAAAGAGGAAATAAGGAGAATATTGAATGAATGATAGGTTTAAGTTCAGAGTATGGAGTAAAAAATATAATAAATTTATAGAAGATACCAGATATCCAATTGGAAGCGACTATCAACTAATAATTACTCAAAGTGGAACTCTTATAAAATTGGGATTAGGTGATTTTGAGGATGATTGCGAAGATAGTTATAGTTGGGCAACTTTTGATGATTATGAACAAGATTGTATAGTTATGCAATGCACAGGCTTAAAAGACAAAAATGGAAAATTGATTTATGAGGGGGATATTGTTGATAAGGGAACTAGATGTAAATGGATTATAACTTGGTTTAAAAATAGATTTATTTTAGTACCTGATTTTGAATATAAAAATAAAGATAAATGTGCAAGTGATAGAGAATGTGGTTTTAAATACTTTGAAAATAATCACAGTTACGCTGATAAAGATATTGAAGTAATCGGAAATATTTACGAAAATAAGGACTTATTAAATGCTTAAAAAAGAAGAAATAACCTATATTGAGCAAATGACAAAGCAAATAGTTAATGCTTTGAAAGAAATTGCAAAATATGACAATGATTATATTTATCAAATACCCGAAAGAGCAAAGTTTGACAGGTTGCGAGTTGAACTCAATAAAGAATTAATGACAATAAGAAAAAGGATATATAAATGAAAAATGGAATAACCCTAAAATCAGATTTTGAGTTATTAGAAAATAATAAAAATATTATGAAAATAAAAGAAACAAATTATATTGATGAAGTACATCGACAATTTTTACAACACGAAATTAAAAAACAAGAACTTATTGAAGATTTCGTTTATAAAAATCTTGAAACAAATATTTTGCAGGCTATGAAATTAAAAATTGAAAATGAACTCTTTGAAAGAAGATTAAAAAGGGAGCATAATAATGAAAACAGTTGAAGAAATAAAGGAAGAAAGAAAGGTATTAGAGGAAAGCATAAATCATCCAACAATGGAACGTTGGTCAGATATAAAAATAAAATATATAGGGTATGCAACAAGCTCTTGAATGGGTTTTAGAGAACAGCGAAAATGTGGAAAATGACTAATTATAAAGGTGAATCGGTTACTTGGTATTCGGAAGAAGATATTAAACCGTTTCTTGACCCGTATTTTAACGGCTTGGATTTTAAAACCATTGCAGAATTGGCAAAGAAAAGTATAAGAATAACGGCTTATAATTGCGAACTTGAACATAAAATTGAGTTATCGGATGAAAAAATTAATGCCTTAATTGAGAATTGCGAATTGCTCAAAGGCGAAAATGAAGAATATATTAAAATTGAAGAGGTTTTGAATATTTTAAAATAAATTTCAAGTAAAATTTTTAGCAATAATCATCATAAGTAAAATTCTTATGGTGATTTTTTAGTGAGGAAATTATGACTAATCACAATGTTTTTAAAGATGATTTTACTCCGGCGGAGGAGCGAGTTTTAAAATTAATAGTTAAAGGCTATTCTAACAAAGAAATTGGCGAAATGCTAAATATAGCAAACACGACTGTCAAAACGCATTTATTTAATATTTATCAAAAATCCGGAATCAATAAATTTACAGGATTCTCTGACTATGCGGTTTTGAGAGTAAGAATTGTTCTAAAGTACCTTGATAAATACAAAGATTAATAAAACTACATGAAGAAACGTAAAGAAAGGATATAAAAATGTCTAAAGTGATAAAATTTAAAACATCACCGGTTGATAGTTTGCCCGACGATTTAATGAAAATCGGGGAGTTTGTGAAAAAGTATAAATGCGACCGCTCTTATCCGTATAAATTAAGAGATAGGGGCAAATTGACACTATATAAAATAGGTTCTTTTAGGGTGTCAGAATCGGAAGCACTAAGGGTTATGGGGGGTTAATATGGATTATTACCAAACATTAAAGAAAAGTATTGAAAAAATTATGTGCGATGCTAACCAAACCGAATATTATAGCCACAGAGTTATGCATGCGAGCGAATTAATAGAAAAAATTAAAAAGGTTATAGACAAAATCGAACTGCAAAAAAGGATTGATGAAGGAAAAGTAAGGCTTTTCCGTGCGAAAATACCAGAATACAACATAGATGTAATTATAGATGAAATAGAGTACAAGGAAATTTACGACAAAAGATTGACGGGTGGAAATTCTAAAAGAGTAGAAACCGAGTGCGGTTTAATTGTTGATATTCCATTGTATTAATTTGAGGTGGTAAATGGCAGGTATAAGCAAGAAAAAAATTAAAACCAAAACAGGCGAAAAGGTTAAATATACAATAACCTACACTGATATATTCGGCAAACGGCATACAAGCGGATATTATGAGACGATTAAAGAAGCTAAAAAAGATTTGTGGAAATTTGAGGAAGTAAAAACCGATAAAAACATAACTTTCGGGCAGATTTTCAGGCTCTTTTTAGATAAGGCAAAAATAAAATATGCTATGTCAACTTATGACACATACAATATTTATTATAAAAAATATTTAAAACAATTAGACGGCATAAAATACGACAGTGTTAATTCTATTGCCATACAAGGTTTTTTCTATGATCTTGAAAAAAATTCAACTCCGCACGTTGCAATGCACTGCTTGAAATTTGCAAGAGCTTCAACGAATTACGCTATCAAGCATAAACTGATTGAAAAAAATATTTTTAACGAGGTTGAAAAACCGAAACCGCCAAAAGCTGATATAAACCATTTGACTATTAAGGAATTAAAAAATGTTCTTGAATGTTGCAAGAAGTATTATAAAGAGTATTACCCGTTATTATTTACCTTTATTGGAACGGGTGCAAGAGAGGGCGAAATATTGGCTCTTGAAAAGTCGGATTTCAACTATGAACAGAGTTATATTGAAATTACAAAGCAATTTACCCAAGCGAGACTTGTTTATAAAACAAAGACGGAATCGTCAAACAGAAAAATCTTTTTGTTTGACGAACTCAAAGAGGTTTTATACGAGCATATAAAAACATTAAAACCCGATAACCCGTTACTGTTTCCAAGCAGAACCGGAACTTATTTAAGAGGTGAGAATTTTAGAAAACGAGTTTTTTATAAACTTCTTAAACTATGCGGAATAACAAAAAGAGTACGGCTTCACGATTTAAGAGGCTCATATATTGATATGGTTTTATCAAGCGGTTTAAGTGTTAAATTTGCACAGAACCAAGTAGGACATGCAAGAACGGAAACAACATTAAATATTTATGCTCAAAATAATTCTGATATGATAACCGCCGCAACCAATCAATTAAATAATATCTTTGAAAAAAATCAGCAAAAAATCAGCAAAATAAAAAATGAAGGGAATAATAAAATAATTCCATTCCGCAAAAAGCAGTCTGGAATTATCTTTTAAGATTTCGGAACGACAGGATTTGAACCTGCGACCCCTACCACCCCAATACATTTTAGCGGTTTTTGATACTTTCGATAATTTAGACAGAATCCTTTAAAATTAGGACTTTTAGACAAGTTTTTATTTTAGCGGATTTTGATAATTTTGACACTTTTGACAGAAAAAATCAGCAAAAAATCAGCAAAATTTTTGTGTTTATTTCACGTTACACAAATTTATTTGTGTGTAATTTTTGTGAATTTTTGACTAGAAAGGAGGAGAAATGAAAAATTTTGAGAAAGTCCTGAAATCAATAGATTTTTCAAGACGTGATTTTGAAATATTCTCAGATTTTTTAGAAATTTCAACATTGGTTTTGTCCTCTCGTTTCCAGCCATCTGAGGAAAAAGAAAAGAGGTATAAACAAATTTGGAATAAATATAAACAAGCAGAAAAATTTATTGAATTATTTTGTCTTCTGACAAAAATATTAGAAGAAAACCCTTTTCAAGATTTTTTAGGCGAATTTTATATGAAATGCGGGAATTACAATAAAAATACTGGTCAATTTTTTACACCGTTTCATTTATCGGTTGCAATGGCAAAATTAAGTATTGATTTTTCGCAGATTGACAAAAAGGGCTATATAACCGTTTCAGAACCTACCTGTGGCAGTGGTGCAAATATTATAGCGGCTGCAAAAGTTTTGAAAGAAGAAAATTATAATCCGCAAACGAGTATGTTTTTTGTTGCACAGGATTTAGATTTTAATTGCTGTAATATGTGCTATCTCCAAACAGCTCTTACGGGGCTTAGCGGTCAAGTTATATGGGGGAATACTTTAACACTTGAATCAAAAGAACTGTACAATACTCCAATGGCTTATAGTAATGTTTGGGAATATTGGCATACGGTTGAAAAAGTAAAAAAAGATTTTAATACTTTTCTTGATTGTTGCCAAAAAACTAATAAAAACATACCTAAACAAATGAAATTACAATTTGATATAGAATAGAGGAAAATATGTTAAGTTTAAAAATTAAAGAGCGGCTTAACGAAAAAAATTATAGTAAAATTTAAGAAAAACAAGCACCGAACAAAAAGAAATTGTGGACAAAATAATAGATTGGTAAGGGCGGCACATTTTAGCATTGTTAAGAGGCTTTGCCGCCACTATTAGTGTTATTATAACAGGTTTTTGTAATTTTTTCTGCAAAATCTGCAAAAATTACATTAAATTTAATGTAAAGGCAACAAAAAACCCCTCTAACGTTAATTAGAGGGGTTAAATTCGCTAAGATAAAAAAAGGAATCTAAAATATGAAAAAATCAAATCTTTAATTCATAATGGGGCATATCAACTAAGGTTTTCCAGTCTCCGCCCCAAGTTATCGGGATATTCAACTTATTTGCTGTTTTTTTAATGTGTTCCGATAATTGAATAAATCTTTTTTTATCGGACCAGTCAATTGGGTATGGAGCAACGTCCACCGCTTCGCAAAGACCGGATTTATTTGAAAGGGGAATATGTCTTGATTTTAGCGTTTTTGTTGTACCCTTTTTTAAATATTCTTTTTGAGTTGCAAGAGTTCTTACAGTTTCTAATACAGTGAAATCAATAGGGCTTGTTTTAATTGCCTCAATAAGCAATAATTTAAGTTTTGGGTGGAATTTTGGATTGTTGATTTTTTCAAGCGATTTTTTACCAAATATAAAACTCATTTATAAATTTTCTCCGAAGTATATAATTTTTGAACTGTCAAGAATTCCTTGACAGTTCTTTTTGTTTGCAAAAATTATCCGCTTATTAGTTTTTCATAAATTTTTGCTTGCAGGGATTTTATTTCAAGAATATCATTTTTAATTTCCCCTATCGCTACATTATACGTTTCTTTTAATACGTATTCCTTTAATTTTTCTTCTAAATCTTTTGGAGTTACAAAAATTTTATATGTGGACAAAAACGCTATGGCTATAACGATATAAGGTGCGTACGTGCCTAATTGCTCTAAATTCATTTACTTAATTCTTCCTCAACTGTTTTATAAATGCTTTTAACATACTCATCCCCGTCAAAATCAGGTAGTTTTATTCCCTTAAATTGATCGCAGTATTGGTCAAATATAATTCTGCTAAAGAACGTTTTAAGGGGTTTATCACCTCTTCCCCAGTTGTTAATATCAATAGCCAAAGCAAGATTATTTAATTCCGTTTTTCCGCCTTTTGAGTGCGGTTTGATATGCTCTAAAGTTACATTATACGGCTTTAATTCTCCGCCGTATATTCCCTTAGTTACCGTTGGCATATTACCTTTTAACCATTCCGACTTTAATACGGATTTATATTTAAAGCTGATAGGATTTTTAACGGGCGTAATTTTCATTTATTTTGTAATTCCGTCCACTTTTGATTTAATTAAATCAAACACTGCCTGCGTTAAAGCTGGAATGTTCGGTATAATCAGCTTTTTAAAAGCAAATTTCAGTATAAAATTAAGTCCTAAATTGTCAATAGCATTTAAACAATAAGTCGTTAATATATCATCAACACGCTTTTTCTTATCCTCGTTTGATAGCTCGTTGTATTTTTCAAACTTTTCAATATAAGTTTTAGCAGTTTCACTGAATCCTTTGATAAAATCTTTTAATGACATTGTGTTACTCCTTATCTAAAATATTTTCTTCTTCGGGTTGTTCTTGCTGTTCTTCTTTCTGTGCAATTATTTCTTCATATTCAGCCTGCGTGATTTCCGTCCACCCGTCTGATGTTTCCCCTTTACGCAATAAAACAGATGAGCAATAATTTCCGTCTTTTGTTAAAACCATTCCCTCATCTGCTTCTATCATTGTTAAAAAACTTTCTTTCATTTTAAAATCCTTTCTATAAATCAAAGTAAATAGTTACGTTTCCTGCCCCTCTGCCCCAAGCGGTTGAATACCCCGAGCTTGCTTCAATAGCCGCCTGATTTGCTGCCCCGAAATGCAATTCTGTCAAGGCAGAACATCCGCTAAATACAACTTTGCAGGCATTTTGATTTGTTGAACCTGCTCCCGTTCCGTAGGTTATGGTGTCTAATTTTGGGAAATACAATTTTTCAATCTTGTCGTTATTTGCAAAAGTACCGTAGAATGCTGTTGAATCACCCGTACAATAAATTTTTTCTAAGTTAGGGAATGATATTGAGGTTAAATTATTACATCCGCTGAAGCAACTTGAAAACTGACCGACATTTAATTGGTACGAAGAATATACTTCTTCCCCTATAATTTGTAAGCTGCTTAAATCTACACTTGTTAGGGATGTACAACCAGCAAAAGCATATTGAAAAGCATAGTTGCCACTCACCGTAGTCAATGAACTTAAATCGACAGAGGTTAGGGAGGTGCAACTGTTGAACGCACTATAAAATATAGCATCACCATTCACCGTAGTCAATGAACTTAAATCGACAGAGGTTAGGGAGGTGCAAATTTGGAAAGCAGAACGAAATGTATTCATACCGCTTACAGTAGTCAACGAACTTAAATCTACCGTTGTTAAATATGAGCAATTTTGGAAAGCACTATATAATGCACTATTACCACTAATTTTAGTCAATGAACTTAAATCGACAGAGGTTAGGGATGTGCAATAATAAAAAGCAAAATATAACGCATTTTTTCCTACATCTATCGCATTACTCGGCAAAGAAAATGTAAAATCACTTGCAGGCATTTGATATGTACCGTTTGCTGATACTTCTCTTGTAATACCTATTCCGCCTGAACCCTCGTATGTTCCTGTTGTACCGAGGATAACGACATCTTTTTTAATGTTTTCGGGCTGTATATTTTGGTCTATACTTGAAGTTACAGCATTAACCGTAATCGTACCATTACCGCTATAACCACTATTTACACTTAAACTCTGTTGAGAGGTCGTTGGTGTTACCGTTCTAGTTTGATTATTAGGTGTTACAGTTATACTTGTAATCGCATTTTTACCACTTTCGGGGTTAAATGTCTGACCGCTTGATGATGTAAGGCTAACACTTCTTGAACTTCCATTAAGTTCAACCACAGAACCATTGACACCTAAAATATTGACACCTGATTTAATATTTGTTGCTTTAATATCGCTGTCAATATCACTTGTAACGGCATTTACGGTTATTGTTCCATTACCTGAATATCCCGTATTAACTGTTAAACTTTGTTGTGATGTTGTCGGAGTAACAGTTCTAGCCTGATTATTCGGTGTTACTGTAATTGAAGTTATAGCATTTTTTGGACTTGTTGGGGTGAATGTCTGTCCTGCGGAATTTGTTAAACTTACTGATTTTGTTTCTCCGTTAAGTTCGGTTACTGTACCTGAAACACCTAAAATTGTAACACCTGATTTTATGTTCCCTGCGATAATATTACTATCTATACTTGACGTTACAGCATTAACCGTAATCGTACCGTTTCCGCTATAACCGCTATTTACACTTAAACTCTGCTGAGAGGTCGTTGGTGTAACGGTTCTTGCTTCGTTGTTTGGTGTTACTGTAATTGAAGTTATAGCATTTTTTGGACTTGTTGGGGTGAATGTCTGCCCTGCAGAATTTGTTAAACTTACTGATTTTGTTTCTCCATCCAGTTCTGTAACTGTTCCTTGAACTCCTAAAATTGTAACACCTGATTTTATGTTCCCTGCGATAATATTACTATCTATACTTGACGTTACAGCACTTACATTAACTTCATTAAAGCCGTTTATGGGGCTTGTCGGGGTTATTGTTTGTGCGGAAGTTGTCGGGGTTACAGATAAACTATCGGCGTTAAGTTCAACAACCTCACCCGTTACACCAAGAATTGTAACGCCGTCTTTGATATTATTTGCCGTTATATTTTCATCAATTTCATTTGTAACGGGATTAACGGTTACTTCGTCAAAGCCTGTATAGTTTCCTGCAGGGGTAATAATTTGTTCTTCCGTTGAGGGGTTAACCGTTAGTTCGGTGTTATTTACAACGGTTGGCATTGAACCTGTTACACCCAAAATTTTAACCCCTTGTTTTATATTTTGAGGTTTTATATTACTGTCAATTTGGTTTGTAACGGGCATTACGGCTAGTGTACCGTTTCCCGAATACCCCTCATTAATTTCTACCGTTTTAAATTCGGTTGAAGGGTTAATTGTTCTGTTTTCGTTATTTG
>JAFPAK010000194.1 GCA_017390825.1 Clostridia bacterium | reverse complement strand
GAATCATCCAGATTTCCTCATAATTCATCAAGCCCCACTCGTTTGATACAAGTCCTTTGTCCGGATCAAAGCTTACAGTGGAAAGACTGTAAATGATAGATTCAATCGTCGGGAAAAGAACAAATACCAATCCACCAACTATGAACGGGATACAGAAATAATATCCGTATCTTCTTTGTGCAGTTTCAAGTGATTTATCCGGATTGAGTCTGCCTGCAATAATCATGCATGCCATTCCGATACAGCCAAACAACAGCACAACAACAACATTCTCAATAGCGCCATAAAGCTTGAAATAAGTTTGGCCTGCAGCTGCAACTTCAGAAGTAAATGCTGCAGGGAACGGTGTTATAAGCCAAGCGTAGTTCACAAACAGCACAAACAACCAAAGCATTATAAGACAACCGCCTATCGACTGAAGCAAGGTCGTAAGCATCTGCTTTTGAATCTTACTGCCACTATATGAAATCATAAGAGTGGTTTCATCAATGTTCTTAAGCGTAGAAGACATGATAAACAAGCATACTGCTGCGAATATAGGAAGCAAAAGAACAAAGCTGTAAGCAAAGGCTTTACAATATCCGGCTAAATTTGAAATATCATATATAACCTGGAATAACTCGAGACCTTTAAAATAGAGTACAACAATCTGTGCAAGTATAAGTACTACTGACACAAGATTGAGAATAGTTCTCTTTTGTTTACTGTTTCCGGTCATTGCTAAAGTACTCATATTTCCTTAGGCCTCCTTTCCTGTTTTTGTATAGCTGTTAGCCTTAACAGCTATACCGTCTTTTGTTGTGTAATCATTATTACTATAGTTTACATAAATTGAAACGCCGTTTTCATATGTTGATTTGTAGACATCTTCATCAAGTCTCTCATGATCAACAATCGAAAGACCGTAAACACCTGTAAGCGCTTCTTTAAGATATGCATACTTCTCAAGATAAATGTCCTTGATACCGCCAAATTCAGGATCGTTATATACAGTTGAATACATCCATTCGCTAGTAGTTTCAGACATCTTATCATAGTAAGTACCTGTGAACATAAAGTATGCACCGGCACCCGACTCGATCATCTTAAGCAGATCATCCTGCTCACCATTACCGAGATTAACTATATCAGCTGTATAGTCAATATGTCCGCTGAGTACCATTGCGGTAAACGGTACGCTATAACTACACTTATCAAATCCAGAAGAAGTAACAGGCATATCATTTACAACATCAAGATATTTAAGCAACGGAGCAAATCCGCCCTTACCCATAATGTTATACTCATCATCAATTTCAGCAATCATAGCAGACAGATTTGTGAGCGTTTCCTGACGATCCATGAAATCTTTGTCACGGAAGTTAGCATTTATTGCAGAACCAAGAGATCGGAAAGATACATTCTTAAGTCCGTATTCTGAATAATCCTCAATAAATCCGTCAAGATTTTCTTTCATAGCATCACTTGTAAGAACATATTTGCTACGATAAAGTGTGCTGCTGAAATCAGTGGGATCGTATGAATAAACTATCGAACGTGAACCGTTTATCATAGAAGCATTATCACTTCTTGATACACTATCAGAAGAAGTATATACATACTGAATATCTACATCCGGATACAAGCCTACTCCAAGTTCTTCCATTTGAGCAATAAGATCACTAAATGCCTTATCACCGCCCAATTTGGAACTTATCTTAATATTGTCTACCCATCCGTGCTGATAACCTCCGTTACACCAACCGGAAATCTTGGCGTTCATATTAGTAAAACCGTTTTCCTTAAGTTCCTTTGTAATTGAGAGCACCTGATCGAAATCAGTAACTACCTCGGTAGTGTTATACTCTATACCAAAGAAATATCCGAAACCGCTTACCATATTGACGAACTCAACTGTTGAATAATAATCCTTAAGCTGAGTTTCTTCGTCACCAAACAGATAGTCAGAGTAATAGTTTGCCATGCCTGAGTAAGTTGCATCTTTTCCTGAAAGGAAATGATAGCTGAACTTAATATCGCCCTGATACATCTGCCACTGGAATTTCTTGTGGCTTTCATTATTAGAAACATTCTTGGAGAATGAGCCCATACGCTCATATTCATTTACACGGAATTCAAGGAATGCATTATTGTGAACATCGCTCACGCCTGATCTTGCAGTAATACCTGCAAAGGTATCACCTTCCTCGATGATAACAAAAGCGCCCTGATATTCAGACTCATCATAGGTAACCTTTTTTACCGATTCCTCGCCAGTCTCCTCATCAACGACAGTTTCTGTGCGACCTGTGATGCAAGCACCGTAAACCGGAAGAATTGCATCGTTATAGAATGCTGATTTATCTTCAATATTTCTTGATTCATCAACACCATATATCTGAATATATACATCATCCTCACGGTCATTTTCAGAAGCTTCATTAAAGTTCATTATTGAACCAGATCCATCAGGAAGAAGGAAATATCCGTCATAAGTGTTATCATAGTCGAGCATATAGTTAAGAAACTCAATGCTCTCAAGCTGATAATCCTCATGATAGTATATTTCAGACACCGGAACAGTTACATCCAAAGATCCTTCATCAGTAATAGTATAGTAAACCGATACATTGAATTCCGGACGGCGAACTGTACTGACATCAACCTGTGCGTTATCCTTATCATACTCATCATCTGAATAGCCAATCTGAGCAAACAGAGTATTTAACTTCTCAATATTCTTGTTTGAAAGACTTGCATCCATATAATACCAAGGCTGATCAACCGCAAGAGGATATGAATCCTTCTTTGCCTGTAGATCCTCGGCTTCCAGATTTGCAAACGTTCCGTCCTGGAAATCAATAAGCTTGTAGGATGTCATAAACTGAATCTGTGAATCAGTATATAAAACATCGCCATACTGATAAATCGGCTCGCCTATCTCGCCAAAGCGCTGGAGTAATTCATCATATCGTTCGGGAGAAAGTGCAATTGCAAAATTGATTTTAAAATTAACATCACCGATACCGTACTGAACTTTTATACCGTTTTCGATCTCAGTTGCAAGGAACTGACCCTTTTCAACAGAATCAAAACCGGTAGACAAGTCACGAGTATTACCGGAATTGTTATAATACCAAAGTTTAAGAATATCGCCACGAACATATTGATCATATTCAGCATCATACTGAACGGTTGACCACACATTACCGGTACGCTTATCCGTAACCTGGATGTCGGTAGTGAGATAATTGTACTCAAGCTTAATCTTTGAATTTTCAGCAACTGTTTCGTAAACGTCGCTATAAAGATCATATTCACTTGTGCCCGGCTCCGGGATAACAATATCCTCACGTTTCAAATTTGTTGATTCAAGCTGTCCGCAAGATGTGAGAGCAAGGGTTGAAAACAACAAACAAGCCAATAAAACTACAGAGATTATTCTTTTCATAACTTAAGCTCTCCTTTCCTACGAACGTGTCGCAAGTTCTTCTATTACATCAGAGATAAAATCATACATCTGCTGACAGAGCGCAAAGAACAAAATTGCAATAAATACTACGAATACCATTACAACAACTGTAATAACAATTTCGATTACCGCCATACCCAAAGTATAGTCATGAATTCTCATATTGCCGAAGAAAATCAGCATCAATACCCACGCAAGTGCAAGGGTAACGAAGACAGAGAAGAAGTCGCCTTCTTCAGCAACCATAACATTACTGATAATAATCGCTACAGGATACAGATATAAGATCGGTGTAAGTGAATAGCAAGCAGAAATATAAATTGCTTTAAAGTTACCCTCACCTGCAAGCAGCGATGTTACACACCAGTTGCATATACAGAATAGTAACAACGGAACTACTATCGAAGCAATACCACCGAACATATTGGTATATTGAGCCATCGGCGAGAAAATAAATCCTGTAAATCTTGCTTGAAGTACAGTCATTATAGCTGCTGCAGCAAGAAGCACGGTTGCAGAGCCCACGGAACCGTATCCTTCACGTGTCAATATCCACGGTGCATTCAAAGGACGGAACATAACCTTATTAGCAAACTTCAGTTTTCCAAGGAAAGACTTTTCACCAACCGGAGGAACGAACTTCTTGTAAATACGCTTACCAACAGTAACCAATACAATAAGTAATACGATAGCAGCTACTCCAACGCCGAAATAATCACCTATTATTTCCTGACGCTTATACTTGTAAGCCTTGGAATAGTTTTCGGTATCAAGTATCTCCTTAAAATACTTCATAGCGGTATCATAATCACCGTTACGATAATATACCTTACCAATTGCCTGCTTAGCAGCGACGCTGTTATTATTGAGAACGAGAACCTTCTTCCAGATCTCAACTTCTTCATCATACTGATCTTCTGCATGCAGCTTTGTAGCCTCCAGTATCATCTCGGCATAGTCTGTCATTTCATAGACATTGATCCTTGCTGCTTTAGAATCAAGAACGATGCAGCAATTATTGATCCATTCCATTGAAACGGCACCGTCTGCCTCAAAAGTACCATCAACATAAGCTGTGTGTGTTTTATCGGCGCTGTCAAATACTGCACCGAACTCAAACAGATTGATACCATCTACATTGTAAAAGAATACTTTACCACGAAGTCTGTCAAGAACTGCATAAACATCATTTTCAAGAGACATAACATCTGTCAGTCTTGAAGGACCACGATAGGTACCGTACCATGAAGCATCTGTATCACCGAACGGCTTGATATCACCGGTCTTGCGAAGAGTATCCTTACCCTTTGCATTGAGCTTACGGAGCATATCACCATTAGCGCCGTCACTTCTTGTGAATGTCTGATTTGTTACATAAAGGAAGCCTTCATCATCAACATCAATACCGCTATATTCCGTAGGAACATAGCTTTCCATACGTTCCTTCTGTGCTTCGGTTGAGAACATTCTCATAATGAGTTCGAGCGGATTGTATGTAACATCAGGCGCGCCTAAACATCCAACAAACTCGCCATACTCATCAAGCTCCATTACACCCATATTGAAGCCATATGAAAGAATAAAGATACGGTCAGCATAGTCAACAACGATATCAACCGGCTGGAAGATAAAATCATCCTTAAGTACAGATGAGGTAATACCTGCAATACAACGGATAAATGTACCGTCAGACTTCAACTGGATAACACGACCCGATGTCCCCTCGGTAATGTTATCAGCAATAGCTGCATCAGTATTTGAAAGTGTAGCGCCGTTCTGATCACAAATATACAAAGTACCGTCAACAGGGTTTGCAAAGCAAGATGTCGGTTTTGAAAAATAATCAGTAATTGTGACCTTATTACCGTTTTCATCAGTAATTACATTTTTAAAGCTATCAATAATTTTATTCAATGTATAGTCACTGTTTAATACAATAATACGCTTGTTTCCCGTATCGCAAACATAGATCAGACCG
>JAFPAK010000193.1 GCA_017390825.1 Clostridia bacterium | reverse complement strand
GGTCTCTTTCGAAATGCATATCCTATCATCTACAACAGATATAAAGTAACTACCGGGAAGTTGACCGATACCTCCATTCATAACTGCGTTATATGCATTTTTTATATGGATCTGCTCAGCATGTATTCCTAATTCTTTAAAAATCAATTGATAAAGATATTCATTTATCAATGCATCATGCATCAGCTTTAGTTCACTTACTGAAATATCATTTTTTATAAGATCGATCGCCTGCTCTTTTATAAATGAATAAACAAGTCCAGCGCTTTCGGATAATCGTGAAACAGATGAGATTACCGAGGGGTTTATCTGTATAAGCTGCGGTATAATTTTGTGGCGAAAAACATTTCTTGTATAATCACAAGTAAGATTTGAACTGTCTGTCACATATTCCAAAGAATTTTCTGCAATATACTGCTCAATTTCAGTTCTCGAAATGTTGATCAACGGGCGAATTATATTATCACGGACAGGCGGAATGCCTGATATACCGTGTATCGATGTACCTCGAGTGAGATTAAACAGCACTGTTTCGGCATTATCATTCATATTGTGAGCTGTAGCTATCCTCGCTCCATTTGCTGTTTCATAAAACCGTTTATAGCGCACTTCTCTTGCATACTGCTCTATACCCATATTATGCTCTTTTGCACCCTTTTTGACATCTTCCTTATAAACAAATAATTCAATGCCCAACCTCTTGCAAAAAGACTTTGTGAATTCACGATCACGATCGGACTCACTTCCACGCAGTGAATGATCTATGTGTATAGCTTTTAATGAGAAATCAAGTTTATCCCTCAAGCAATACAATATGTGCAGAAGACAAACCGAATCTGCGCCACCGGAAATTCCGACATAAACTTCATCGCCCGATGAGATCATTCTGTGCCCTGTAATCGTATTTAAAACTTTATTTATCATCAGTTTTCCTTAAGATTGGTCTCGGCAGTTGTATATCTTGTAAACTGAGGATCCCAGCGCAGATGAGCGGTACCTACCTCGCCGTGTCGGTTTTTCGCCACTATACATTCAGCGGCGTTTATGTCAATGTCATCCGGTGCTTCGGATTCATTTGCATAGTAATTCTCACGGTATATAAACAGTACAATATCAGCATCCTGCTCAATTGAACCTGAATCACGGAGGTCAGCAAGCGCAGGTCGATGTGATTTGCCTTTTACTTCAGTGCCTCGCGAGAGCTGAGCACAGCAAATTACAGGAACCATTAGTTCTTTCGCCATTACCTTTAGATTTCGTGTGATTTCAGATATTTCATTAACACGGTTGCCGTCATACTTACTGTTGTTATTTTTCATAAGACCGAGGTAGTCAATAACAACGAGATCCGGCTTCTTTTTCATACGACGAAGGCGTGTCTTCATTGTATTGACAGTAATTGTTGATGTTTCATCAAGATAAATATTTGTATTGGAAAGCAATTCTGTAGCCTGAATAATTCTTAACCACTCGTCATTATCAAGCTGACCGGTACGCATTTTTGTTGACTCAACCGATGCTTCATTTGCAAGCAAACGTTCAACAAGCTGTTCACGAGTCATCTCAAGAGAGAAAAATGCAACAGTCTTCTTCCCTGTTACTGCAACATTTCTAGCAAAGTTGAGCGCTAAGCTCGTTTTACCCATACCGGGACGAGCACCAAGAATTATAAGGTCAGATTTATGAAAACCGGTAGTATATCTATCAAGCGCAGAAATACCTGAGGGAATTCCCTGAAACTCCTCTTTGAATTCTTCACGGGTAATTTTATCAAGATGCACCATAGTTTCATCAATAATAACGTCTCGGATATGTACAAGTCCTTCTGATTCCTTATCCTGACGGATATCGAAAATACGCTTTTCAGCGCTGTCAAGCAGACTTGATGAATCTACATCATCCTTTGAAGCATCGTTTATGATATCTCGTGCAGCCAAAATTACAGAACGAATATTATACTTCTCTCGAATAATACTAACATAGCTTTCGATGTTTGAGGCTGACGGAACCATATCAGCAAGTCTTATAAGGTATTCCTTGCCTCCTGCATCATCATATATTCCTTGATTTTTAAGCTCGTTGAGTACAGTTACGGCATCAATAGGCTTATTGTAGAAATTCATCTCCCACATGACCTTGAAAATTGATTGGTGCTGTGGCAGGTAAAAATATTCCGGTTTGATAGAATCTGAAATATCAGAAAGAACTGCAGGCTCTATAAGAACAGAGCCAATTACTGCCTGCTCTGCTTCGAGTGAAAAAGGCAATACACCGCTTTCGGTATTTATTAAATTATTTGACTCCATTCATAGTAACCTCGCTTTCATAATTTATTGAGGCAGTACAGCAACTGTAAGAGAAGCGCTGACACCCTGATACAGTTTAACTTCAATTTTGTAACTGCCAAGTTCCTTGATATCAGGAGCAGATATTTTTCTTTTATCAACATTCATATTAAATTGCTTGTTGAGATTTTCAGCAATTTCTTTCGTAGTAACAGCGCCAAAAAGCCTGCCGTTTTCACCGGCTCTTGCAGTAAGCTTAATGATCTGATTATCAAGTGTTTTCTTGCAATTCTCGGCTGCAGATTTTTCTTCAGCCTTATGATGAGCTGCAGCTGCATTTTTGTTATTATAATCATTTACTGCCTGCGAGGTTGCTTCAATTGCAAGCCCCTTTGGTAAAAGAAAGTTTCTTGCATAACCATCGGAAACATTCTTCATTTCGCCTTTTTTGCCTGAACCTTTTACATCAGCTTGAAAAATTACCTTCATCTTCTATATTCTCCTTTACATAATGCTATTAGCAGCATTTATAGCTTTGATTATCAATTCTCTGCCTTCATTAAAATCAACACATTCCGGTTGTGCTGCAGCCATAGTTCTATGACCGCCTCCGCCAATCTGCTCCATTATTATCTGAACATTTACTTTGCCGTATGATCTGGCTGAAATGCTTATCTTGCCGTTATTCTTAAACATAACAAAGGAAGCGTTTACGCCTTTTATCGACAATAGCTCATCAGCCGCCTGAGCCGCTGCAATACGAGCGCTGTTATCATCAATATCACAATACGATATAGCGTATCCATTAGAAACTTCAGCAGTTGCAACAATAGAAGAGCGCATTGCATATACGGAAATATCTTCAGCAAACATTTGCTTAACTGTTACAGAATCAGCGCCTCGATCACAAAGGTATGCAGATGCTTCAAATGTACGCGAATGAGTTGACAGAACATAATTCTTGGTGTCGAGCATTATACCTGCAAGCAATGCTTCTGCCTCGATTTTACCAACAAGATTTTTGCCCATATATTGCAATAATTCAATTACCATTTCACATGTACTTGATGCAACCGGATCATGATAGAACAACAAAGCATCGTCGATATGATCTACCATTTGACGGTGATGATCGATAACAACGACAGTACTTGTTTTGTCATATACTGTTTTGCTCTCCAAAAAACCGGGGCGCTGCGTATCAACAATGATAAGCAGCGTTTTTTTGGTTATCATTGCTTCTGCATCAGTCGGACTAATGATATAGTCTGCGTTTTTAGCAGTTCTTGTATATCGTATAAGATTTGAAGAAAGAGTGTGGTCTTCATCAAGCACAATTTTGGCTTCCTTACCGACAGCACAAGCAGCCGAACAAAGAGCAAATGCGGCACCGTAGCAATCCATATCAGAGAATTTATGACCCATAACAAGCAGATTTTCCGCATTTTGTATAAGCTTCGCAAGTGTTGTTGCCATAAGTCTTGTGCGAACTTTAGATGAGCCTTGTTTTGATTGTGTAACACCACCAAAGAATTTAATATCTTCTTTATTCTTTATTACAGCCTGATCTCCACCGCGTCCTTGTGCCATATTGAGCGCCTGTCGAGCAAAATCAACACATACAGCAATATTTTCGCCGCCGATACCTACACCAATGGAAAGACTGGGCGTACCTACCTCATCACCTAAGTCAAGAGAACGAACATTGTTGAGTGCAGAGAATTTATTACCTGATATACGGTCATATTCAGCGGCATCACAAACATAAAGGTACTTATCTGCATTGAGTTTTTGTATATAACCGTTGCCGCTTTCGTTTATTCCCTCAATTTGTTTTTCAATCTGACCCATTATTTC
>JAFPAK010000192.1 GCA_017390825.1 Clostridia bacterium | reverse complement strand
TTGGGAGACACTTCGTAAAGAAGTTTCTCCCAATTTCTTTTTATATAAAAAATGACACATTCGGCTTGAAAGTGTCATAGTGGGTTACGTACTTTGAAAACACACCTATCTCAAAGATAAAAATCATTAGTGTTATTGTGAGACAGGTCTCACAGTTTTATTTTGCCTTACGACAAAGTGATATTAAAACCTTCGGTTTTAGTTTTATTATATTCGCCCATAACTGCCGAAGGCAATATCACTTGGACGAAGTCCAAATATAACTGCGAAGCAATATAACTCACCGAAAGGCGAATATAACTGAGGCGCACTTACTTACGAAGTGCGCCTCTTGGTGTTCTTTTTGCTTATATTACCTATTATTATATCATTCATAGTGGTTGACATAAACAAATCAATGTTGTATAATTATTGTGAATGAAAACCAAATTAAAGGAATACATATTTTGAAACCAATAAATCCTGATGACCGCCTTTTAACAATCGCCAACTGTGTTCGCCGTGGTTGTGTGGCTGCTGATATCGGCACCGACCACGGATATCTTGCAGTATATCTTGTGCAAAATGGTATTGCAAAGCATGTTTTTGCGTGTGATATTAATGAAGGGCCTCTATCCAATGCACAAGCCACTATTAAAAAATACGGGCTGGGCGATCATATTGAAACCAGACTTTCTAACGGACTTGAAAAAATAGCTCCGAATGAATGCAGCGATATTATCATTGCCGGTATGGGTGGCGAGCTGATAGCCTCTATCTTGTCGGATGCACAATGGGTCAAAAGTAAAGATATCAATCTCTGTTTACAGCCAATGACAAAAGCTGATGCACTCCGAAAGTTTCTATGTGAAAACAGTTTTGTTATCACAGATGAAACCGCTGTTGCAGTTTCAGGTAAGATATACACCTGTATGTGTGTTACATACGGTAATATAAAAGAATACGACGAGCTTTACTATTATATCGGCGAATTAAAGAATAAATATGATGAAATGTCTATAAAATACAAGACCCGTGTTTACAATTCACTTAAAAAGCAGGCAAACGGCTCAAAAGACGCTCACCTTGTTGCTTTATGCGAAGCCTTGAAAGGATACTTGACCAATGACAGTAAATGATATATACGATCTGATCGACAGAATTGCACCGTTTGACACGCAGCTCCCTTTTGATAATGCGGGACTGCTTATCGGCGACGGCAATAAAAAGGTTACAAAAATCGGTGTTTGTCTTGATATTACCAATGATGCGATAGCATATGCAGCCGAAAACGGTATTGACCTGATAATGGCGCATCATCCGATTATCTTTGATGCAATCAAATGTATTAAAGCTGATACACCGGTTTTCAACCTGATCAAGCGCGGAATCAGCGCAATATGCGCTCATACAAATCTTGATGCAGCAAAAAACGGAGTAAATCAAGCACTTGCCCAAAAGCTTGAACTGTCTGAAATCATCCCAATCTGCGATGAAGAATTCAAAAACTTCCCGCCTATTGCACGTATGGGCAGATTATGCCGCAAAATGAATTCTGAAGAGTTGTGCGGATATATTTCCGAGAAACTGGGATCACAAGGCGTGCGTGTAAATGATATCGGCAAACTGCACGAATACATTATTGTATTCGGCGGCGCAGGTAACGATTTTATCGAGCAAGCAAAGAAGCTTGGTGCAGATGCACTCATCACCTCCGAAATCAAACAGCACCAATGGCTAATTGCAAACGCGATCGGTTTGACGGTATTTGACGCAGGCCATTATTACACAGAAAATGTTATTGTCAAGCCGTTGTGCGAGTTTCTTACAGACTGCGGAGCTGATGCAACGATCATTCCGCAAAAAGCACCCTATACCGTATATTAGAAAGGATTTTCATTTTGGCTCTTGACGGATGCTTATTGCATATTATAAAAGAACAGCTTAATAATGATGCCATAGGTGCAAGGATAGAAAAGATCACAATGCCATATAAGGATATGATAATTTTTCATCTTTCTGCGACAGGATTCAAGTGTCGGTTGCTTATATCCTGCGAACCGGGCGCACCACGAATTCACACGACTGTCAAAAAATACGAAAACCCGCCCGTGCCGCCAATGATGTGTATGCTGTTGCGTAAGAAAATGGTCGGCGGTAGGCTCAGAGGTGTGCGTCAGGCAGGGATCGACCGTGTTTTGTTCCTTGATTTTGACTGCAAAAACGAGATGTCTGACGATGTTGTCATCACCGTTGTTGTTGAAATAATGGGTAGACTTTCTAACATTGCCGTTTTGCAGGACGGCAAGATCATCGACTGTATCCGCCGTGTTGATCCGCAGGAAGGTAAGCGATTTATGCTTCCGGGTGCAGTTTACGAGCTACCCTTGTGTCAGGACAAGCTGAATATATTGACTTGTGACATATCTGAAATTACCGAACAGTTGAAAAACGGTACTGATATCACGGTAGACAAGGCACTTTCAAAGATAATTGACGGCACCTCCCCTATCATCTTCCGTGAGATCGCTCACAAAGCAGGAGTGAGTGGACTGTATGTATCACAGCTCACTCCCGATATGATCGCCGCTCTTTCACATCAGTTGAATAAATTCAAATCTGCCGTTTTAAATCATGGCACTCCTACTGTTATTATTGATGATACCGGTGTTCCGAAGGATTTTACCTTTATTGACATTGCACAATACGGTAGCGGATATAAAAATGTAATCTATTCATCTGTGGGTGAAATGCTTGATGAATTCTTTACCGAACGTGATAATGCGGCTCATATGCACCGTCTTTCTGCCGATTTGCTAAAGTTGCTTACTAATGCATATGAACGCACAGAGCGTAAAATTAATGCACGCAAACAAGAACTGCAAAACACCCGTGACCGTGAGAAGCTTCGTATATACGGTGAGCTGATAAAGGCTAATCTTCACTTTATATCCCCAGGCGACAGCTTTGTTGATGCGGTAAATTATTATGATCCCGAATGCGGCACTGTGCGTATTCCTCTTGATGTTTCGTTATCACCTCAAGGCAATGCACAAAAGTATTTTAAGGAATACAAAAAGGCATCTACTGCTGCCGGAATGTTAGAGGAACTTATTAGAAAAGCCCAGGAAGATCTTGTATATATTGATTCTGTATATGATTCCCTCACCCGTGCGACCACTGCCTCGGAGCTTGACAGCATTCGAGATGAGCTTTGTGATACAGGATATGCTAAACGCACTCAAAAGAGTAACCGCAAGCATCAAAAAGGTACGCCCATAAAATACATCTCAACCGATGGATTTGTTATTTTTGCAGGCAAAAACAATCGTATGAATGACGAGCTTACTCTCAAAACTGCTGCTAAAAACGATTATTGGTTGCATACCAAGAATATCCCCGGCTCACACATTATAATAGTTTGCAATGAGCAAACACCACCTAATTCCACATTGGAACAGGCGGC
>JAFPAK010000191.1 GCA_017390825.1 Clostridia bacterium | reverse complement strand
CTATTTCAAGATGGAAACCGCATCACTTATTGTTTTTTCGAGTGCTTCTTTTCCGTATACATCAACTTGTGCTTTGTTCTTTTCTCCGTGAGTAAGGCATCCTGCACCGCCAATACATCCGCCTGTACAAGCCATACCTTCGATAAAGTTTGCTTCAAGAACATTTTTACTCTTCTTAAGAAGGGCTGTTTTACAGGCTTCGATACCGTCACAGACAGCAGATTTTACTGTAAAATCAATCTTCTGTTCAGTCAGAGCCTGAACGACTGCATCAGAAAGACCGCCTGAACGTGCGAAAATTCTTCCGTAATAAGAAGCGTTATCAAGTACATCTTCACCGAGAGTTGTGATATCAATATCCTTACTGTCATAAAGTGCCTGAAGCTCTTCAAAAGTAAGAACGGCATCAACGTATGGTTTGACTGTATCAAGCTGTGCTTCTGCTTTCTTTGCAGTACAAGGTCCTATGAACACGACCTTTGCTCCCTCGCTTGTTTCCTTGATATACTTCGCAAGCATTGCCATAGGTGACAAATTGTGAGATATATGCGGAACAAGTGCCGGAAATGCTGACTTTATATACTGTACAAAAGCAGGACAGCAGGAGCTTGTCAAAAACTCTTTTTCGCTGAGCTCTTTTGCTTCGCTCATAGCTACCATATCTGCACCAAGAGCTGCTTCGACAACAGTGAAAAATCCGAGTTCTTTAAGTCCCGTAATTACCTGACCGAGTTTTGCATAAGTAAACTGGCTTGAAATTGAAGGAGCAACAACTGCATAGACCTTATATTTTTCATTATTCTGACTCTTTTTCAGAATATCAATAACGTTGATTATATAAGATTTATCGTTGATAGCGCCGAACGGACACTGATATACACAAGCACCGCACTGGATACACTTGTTGTTATCAATTTTTGCGGCATTATCATCGTTTATTGAAATTGCTTTGACTTTACAAGCAATCTGACAAGGACGCTTACGGTTAACAATGGCAGCAAACGGACATACCTTTGCACACTGACCGCATTCAACACACTTTGACTTATCAATATGTGCAACGTGGTTATGGTCAAACGAAATCGCACCGCGTTTGCAAACGTCCTCACATCTGTGTGCAAGACATCCGCGGCATGAATCTGTCACCTCATAGCCGGCTGCAGGACATTCGTCACAAGCGATATCGATAACCTCAATAACGTTCGGATTTTCCTTGTCACCGCCCATTGCAAGCTTTACACGCTCACCAAGGATTGCGCGTTCTTTATAAACACAGCAACGCATTGTTGATGTTTTACCGGGCACAATCTTCTGCGGAATGTCAAGAAGATTCTGAAGAAGTGTGTCGTTCCATGCTTCACGTGCTACCTGACGCAAAACCTTATATTTCAGATACTGTACTTTTGTATCAAACTTTTTCATTATTTGCACACTCCTTAGAAATAACTTACTTTGATTCTTTTACCCATTTTCTTAAGAGCCTTTGAGAGCTCCTCAACAAGATTCATCTTGATGTTGAAATTAATGGGCAGATCGGGATTTTGATGAGCAGGGTTAATCGCACGACCTACGTAGAAGTTGATATCCGTAGCTTCTTCAAACAGAAGGCGGCAGATAAGCGATGCACCATCTCGCTTAAAGCTCCAATGCTCATAAAAATTGTTTTCGCCAAGGTAATCATTTGCGTACTCAACAACTTTGTTAACTGTAATAACGCCTTCCGTTACAAGGTCAACTCCCTCGAGTTCCGCTGTTGGAGGAACATCGCTCTGCTCAAATATAAGCGATGGTTTGAGAGGTTTTCTCAAAAATTTTGCGGCAATCGAGGAAGTTGTTCCTCCGCAAATAATGTGCTTTCCTTCCTTTGAGAAGAAGAGCGACATCATTCTGTCGGCATCGTCACGGTTTGACGGAGGTCCGAAGAGCATATTCATCGGAACTCTTTTCCTGATTCGCACAACACAAGCTGTTGCATCGTCACCCGGCTTATGACCGTAGAGCTTATCACACTCGTCAACAAGCATTGTTGAAAGTGTTTTTGCCGTATATCCTGCAGGAACAAGAGTTTCGATGAAATCGATGATATCCTCACGTTTCCAACCAAAGTTGTATGACATACCGATTCCTGCGTGAGGGCAACCGTCGCTCATCGCAACAAAAACGTCATTTTCCTGCAAATTAATAACAGATTTGAATATCTTTTTACCACCGATATTCATTTCTGTTTTTGGGTAATCCCAATTCTTTTCATCACGGATTATAATCGCGTGAGGATTATCGTACTGAATAAGCTCGGCAGTACGGTTATTCTTGAGATGAATGATGGTAAACGTTGAATACGCAACACCGCGCACCGAACAAACGGGCAATGTTGCTGCGATTGTTTCAACACATTCCTCAAGAGATAAGCCCTCTGCGAGCATTGTTGATATAATTTTTGAGGTAAGCGTAGAAAGAATGCTGGCTTTTACCCCACTTCCCAAACCGTCTGAAAGAACTATGACCATAGAGTCATCGCTGGGCTCAACTATATCAACGTGGTCTCCGCAAAGCTCTTCACCGTGATGATTTATACTTTTATATCCGATATCAGCACATAAATCATTCATTGGTTATTGACTCCTTCAGCTTTGCAAGAGCAATTTTTGTTTCTGCGGCTGTTTCACCGAGAAGTGAAGCAATTTCCTGAACGATACGCATCTGCTTTTCAACAACCTTGTCCGCAACCTCAACGGTCTGCTTACTGATGTTGTCCTTTCTTTCCTTCGCGTACTGTTCATCCGTTACATCACGCATAATTCCGACAAGCAGTCTTGAATCACGGTCGTAAACAATTGTCTGCTCGACGTAACGCTTATATTCAGCAAGGTATACACGCTCGTTGCGGATTTCCCTGCCTGTATCGCGAACCTTCATAAACGGAACAGGATCAAGAATTCTGATAACCTGAGTTCCGAGAACATCGGATGCATAACGGATATTCATAATCTCTCTTGCGGCCTTATTGATCTGCTGAACCTCGAGCTGATCGTTAAGAACAATAAGTCCGTTAGGAGAGCTGTTAACGATTGTATCAGAGAAGCTTTCCGCCTTATCCTTAAGGAATGGAAGGCACATTGAGCTTTCCGCTTTGCCCTGAATGATAGCAATTGCTTTTTCACGGCAGGTGTTGTAACCGCATGAACCGCAGTTAAGCTCCTGTGAGGGCTTGAATTTACCCATCTGACGAAGAGCACTGTTGATTTCCTGCTCTGAAGGTACAGGTGAACGCTGTTCGATAAACTCAAAATGCTTTTTCAATTCAATTGCCTTCGGCTGTGAAACCTCAAAATCCTTTGCACCTGCGTATTTTGCGATAGTGATATAATCCTTGACTGTTTCAGTATGGTGATACTTTTCCATAACCGGACCGCCCATACAGCTGCCGACACAGGCTGACATTTCGATAAAGCAGTTATGAATCTTTCCGCTTTCAATGTCCTTGAGTGCGGCAATACAGTTTTCAACACCGTCAAGAGCGAGATATGTATATCCCGGATTTTCGTGAGTCATTGTCTTAAGCACACCACCCGTTGTCGGGAAGAAGCGTGCACGTGAGCAGATGTCATTATCTGTTTCCTGCTCAATCTCAATATTTTCTGCTTTTAACCATTCGGTTAATTCTTCAAAAGTAAGAACTGCATCAACAATACCCTCATAATGCTCTGCTTCGTCCTTTTTCGCAACACAGGGACCGATAAATACAGTCTTTGCATTCTGATATCTCTGCTTGATATCGTTACAATGTGCCTGCATCGGAGAAATAACATCGGCAAGATAAGGAAGAGCTGACGGATAGTGTTTCTGGATGAGAAGATTGATTGAGTGACAGCAGGAAGAAATGATAATATCCCTTTCTTCTTCGTCAATCATTCTTTCATATTCAGTTTTAACGATCGTTGCACCGATTGCAGTTTCTTCAACATCATAGAAGCCAAGCTTTTTAAGTGCTTTACGCATTGAATTGATTCCTGCACCGTCATAGTTTGCAATAAAAGACGGAGCAAGCGAAACAATCACAGGATCGCCCGACTGAAGGAGCACCTTAACCTTCTCTGTTTCGTCAACAATCTCCTTTGCATTCTGCGGACATACAACAAAGCACTGACCGCAGAGAATGCACTCATTTCCGATGATATGCGCCTGATTGCCTGAAAAACGGATCGCCTTTACAGGACAGTGGCGGATGCATTTATAGCAGTTTTTGCAGTTTGATTTTTTAAGTGTCAGACAATTAGGCATTATCCGTTACTTCCCTTCGTTTAATTTCTTAAGTACATTTTCCTCAAAAAACTCTTTGAAGCTTTCTTTTGTTACGCCCGTGTAAATATCATCATCGACCTGCAGGGTTACACCAATGCGATTGCACTTGCCGATACAGAAACTGCCGGCAAGCGCAACCTCGTCTTCAAGATGATAATCACTGACGGCTTTCTGCAGAAGCTCCACAATTTCGGGTGAACCCTTTAAGTGGCAGGAGCTGCCTACACAAACCTGAATCAGCATATTATACCTTTTCCTTTACGTTCTTGTTAAAGAATTCTTCTACTGTTTCGGGAGTAACTGAGAAGAAATCGTTATCTACTGTTACACAAACACCCTGCTGGCATTTACCCATGCAGAATGTGCCGCCGAGCTCAACCTTATCACCGAGATTGTTCTCTGCAATAAGATACTGAAGCTGTTCTACTACCTGACGTGAACCTTTGATATGACATGAGCTACCGATACATACTGTTACTTTCATTATCTTAGTCTCCTTATCTGAATTATTCGTAGTCAACAACATCTACCCATGAAAGAAGGAATTCTCTTTCCTTCTCGTTGCCCTTTACTGACTGTGAAGCGGCAACGATGGGCATCCACTTCTGAACATACTGCTTAGCAGTGTTGCTCTTCTTGCAGAATGTATCAAGATATGTCTTTGCACCTTCGATATCACCGTTAAGCCAGAAGAGAAGATAAGTTCTTGCAGCGTCTGCTGAAGCATTACCCTGTGTAGCGTGTGCCCAGTCAAGGATGTACGGTGTACCGTCCTCAGTGATGATAATGTTTGAGGGGTTAAGGTCACCGTGGCAAACCTTCTTGTGCTTCGGCATACCTTCAAGACGTGTGTGAAGGTCATATCTAGTCGTTGCATCAAGCTCGCTGATGCCAATCTTTCTGTTCATCTTATCCTTGAGCTTGTTGAGGAGTGCACATTCCTTAGAATGAATACCAAGCTGAATATCAACAAGAAGTTCGATATATTCGTTCTTCTTTTCCTCATCCTCATCCATAAGCTGCTGGAGAGTCTTGCCCTTGATATATTCTGAAACGATTGCCCATTTACCGTCGAGCATTGTTACTTCGAGAACCTTGGGAATATTGAGACCTGTTTCTTCGATACGAGCCTGATTAAGAGCCTCGTTGAGAACATCTGCCTTTGAATAATCTTCGTTAAAAACTTTAACACACTTGTCGCCGTCACGGTAAATAGTTTTGTTATTTCTTACTGCTATTACTCTGTCAAGTTTCATTTCGGTTACCTCCCTTAATTATGCTTTCTTACCTTTACGGTATGTTACTTTAACTTCGTCAACCTTTGCGCCGTCTTCAATATCGGAAGCTGTGGGCATTTTTTTCTCAACGAAGTGATTGCCGTAGTAAGCATTAAGATACATCTGCTTGAGTTCGCTCATAAGAGGATAACGGGGGTTAGCACCTGTGCACTGATCGTCGAATGCCTGCTCAACCATTTCGTCAAGGTTATCGAGGAATACTTTCTCGTCAACGCCGTAATCTTTGATTGTTGCCTTGATACCAACTGTTGCCTTAAGGTCGTTGATAGCCTTGATAAGGTTTTCAAGCTTTTCGTTGTCGTTCTTACCGCCAAGTCCGAGGTAATCAGCAATTTCTGCATAACGTGCAAGTGTATGCGGGTGGTCATACTGTGAGAATGTACCCATCTTTACAGGAGCTTCTGAAGCGTTGAAACGAAGAACTTCTTCGATCATAAGTGCGTTTGCAACACCGTGAGGAAGGTGGTGGAAAGCACCGAGCTTATGAGCCATTGAGTGGCAGATTCCGAGGAATGCATTTGCGAAAGCCATACCTGCGATTGTTGCTGCATTAGCCATCTTCTCTCTTGCTTCAACGTCTGTCTGACCGTTTTCATATGCACGGGGAAGGTACTTGAAGATATTCTTGAGAGCCTGAAGTGCAAGACCGTCTGTGTAGTCTGTTGCAAGCATTGCTGCGTAAGCTTCAACTGCGTGTGTTACAGCGTCAATACCTGATGCTGCTGTAAGACCCTTAGGAGCTGACATATGGAAATCTGTATCGATGATTGCCATGTTCGGAAGAAGCTCATAGTCAGCAAGCGGATACTTAACACCTGTTGATTCGTCTGTGATAACTGCGAAAGGTGTAACTTCTGAACCTGTACCTGCTGATGTCGGAACAGCGATGAAGTATGCTTTTTCACCCATCTTCGGGAATGTGTAAACTCTCTTACGGATATCGATGAATCTCATTGCCATATCCATAAAGTCTGCTTCGGGATGCTCATACATAACCCACATAATCTTTGCTGCGTCCATTGCAGAACCGCCACCGAGAGCGATGATTGTGTCCGGCTTGAATGCTGCCATCTGTGCAGCACCTTCTTTAGCGTTACCGAGTGTCGGGTCGGGCTGAACGTTGAAGAATGTTGTGTGAGCGATGCCCATTTCGTCGAGCTTATCTGTGATGGGCTTTGTGTAGCCGTTTTCGTAAAGGAATGTATCTGTTACGATAAATGCTTT
>JAFPAK010000190.1 GCA_017390825.1 Clostridia bacterium | reverse complement strand
TGCGATTTTTATATATGAAGACCAATTTAAGAAAAGAGAAATATATCAAGAAAATAGTCCTGACGGTAATTATACTATTGTGTTATATCAAGTGGGAAGTCCACAATGGTCTTTTGGTTCAGTGAAAGCTAAGTTAGTTTTAGAAGATGCTAATGGTAAAAAGATAGACGAAGAAGATTTTGGTTTAGCAAATGATGGCGCAGGTGTTTTTGAGGGTAATGTAAAGGAAATTACTTGGATGGAAAACCAAGTCAAAATTATAATGGGTGAATCTGATACAACAAAGCAATTTACTTATATTTTAAGCTATACCGAATAAATATAAAGAAAATCTTCGGTTTCTCACCAGTTCTTTTTCGGACACGAATGACAGAAAAAACTCCTTGAGATTTCTCAAGGAGTTTTTTCAATGATGTTTGCCTTGCGGCAAATGATGTCGCTATCGCTAATGATGTTCACTTTGTGAATGATGTCGGCTTCGCCTAATGAATTGGCAAACATCGCATCATTGCGAATGAAATGAGCAACATCATATTTGCGAAAGCAAATGCATCATATCGCCGCGGGCGATATATCATTCCATCTTGCATTCCCAAAGCCGCTGTGTTATAATTATTTTATAAATTGTTATTTAGGTGGTAGCTTATGATTTTTTATTATATTCGGCATGGTGACCCTGTATATGATCCCGACTCGTTGACACCGTTAGGTATCCGTCAAGCGGAGGCGTTGGCAAAGAGGCTTGCACTTTACGGCTTGGATAAGATATACAGTTCAACATCCAACCGCGCTATTATGACTGCAAAACCTACTTGTGAGTTGTTGAAAATTGAACCCGAACTTTTGGATTTTGCAAATGAATGTTATGCGTGGGAAGATTTAACGATTAATAAAGAAGGTGGAAACGACAGAACATGGCTGTTCCACAACAAAAGAATTATAGAGCTTTTTAATAGCAAGGATATAAGAGATTTAGGCGATCGTTGGTTTGATCATCCCGAGGTCAAGCAATACAATTACGGAAAAGGCATTGACCGTGTTTATAACGAAATGGATGCTTTTTTTGAAAGTCTTGGATATGAACATATCAGACATACAGGAAAGTATAAGGTTACAGCCGCTAACGATCAAAGGATCGCTTTGTTTGCGCATCAAGGGTTTGGTTTGGCATTTTTAAGCTGCTTACTGGATATTCCGTATCCGATGTTTTGCACTCATTTTGATATGTGTCATACGGGTGTTACGGTTATTGAGTTTCGCGAAGACGATGGGTATTGCATCCCTAAGATACTTACCTTATCACTGGACTCTCATTTATATTGCGAGGGACTTCCAACCAAATATAACAACTATCTGTATTTTTAAGAAAATCAGGTTTTGAAACGATGTTTGCACCTACGGACAGTGATGTTACGCCTTGGGGCGCAGTGGACAAACATCACTTAATAAGATAAATAAAGGATGGTTTTTACTATGAATTCTAGGGTAGAACAGACGATAGAAAGACACGATAGGGGATATAACTGTGCGCAGGCGGTGGCTTGTACATACTGTGATCTTGTGGGTGTGGATGAAGAAACTATGTTCCGTATGACCGAGGCACTAGGGCTGGGCATGGGCGGCATGGAGGGAACCTGTGGCGCTGTAAGCGGTGCGTGTGTGCTTGCCGGAATGGTGAAAAGCAGCGGAAATCTTGAAAGTCCCAACTCAAAAGCGCAATCGTATAAGCTCTCAAGAGAGATTGTCAATGAGTTTTTAGAAAAAAACAGATCGGTAGTCTGTAAGGAGATCAAAGGTGTAGAAACAGGAAACCCCATTACTCCATGTGCGGAATGCATTCGTGATGCAGCAAGAATAGCAGAGCAAATATTGTTTAGTTAAATAAATATCCCCGACATTGCCCAAGTGTTCTTAAGGACACTTGGGCAATGTCGGGGATATTTCTTGCTGAAAGCCACTAGAAGTAGTATAAACAAATCAGTTGTCACCTTTGAAGCTGCATTATTTCACTAATATTACCCTACTCCCGTCGGAAATGATTTGTATTCCATTCTTTATACCAATGGTTTTACCGATATGCTTTGAACAGTTCAAAACTGCACGGCAGGGATGTTCACTGTAACCATATGGTGAAAGCTCGTCTTCAGTCAATTCAAGGAAAGCACCGTTGAAAGCTTCGTGCAGCTCGTAAGGCCGATCAAGCGGTTTTATGCCGATATCACAATTTACGAGATTTTTTATATTACTTTTGGCATCACCGATAAAATGTCCCGGCTTAAAGCTGCCTATTGAAATAGTGAGATCCGATCTTACACATGGCATGCCGATACCCGTGTTGCCGTTCATTCCGCTATTGATATCAACACTAATAACATAAGCGCCGCTGCTGTTAACAGCATTTATCATATCAGCGGCAGTACCGTTGACCTCCCCACAAAATCCCGTACCGAATATACAGTCTGCTATAATATCTGCTGATATTTTTTCACCCTTGTAAAAGGAATACGGAATGCCAGCATTTTGGCATTTCGAGAAATAGTACTCGCCGTCAGGTGAGAACTTATCCTTCAACAAAAGAATATGAGGGGTTAAACCTTGCTCCTTTAAAAGCAGTGCCAGCACATAACCGTCACCTGCATTGTTGCCGCTACCGCAGGCAATCAATATGTTGCCTTGCCACTTGCAGCTATTGTAAACTGCTGTGCCTGCTTTTAACATAAGTGTTTTACTGTCGCAAAAATTTTTGATGGTGTATTCATCGCTTTTGCGCATATTTTCTACCGATATAACTTCTGTCATTGTTTCACCGCAATTCCTTTGATATTCTTTTTGCAGTTGTGTTGCTGTTGTTTAAATAAAATGAGAGAAGTTATTATGCTTCTCTCATTTTGTCTTTATCTCGGTTTGAAGGTTACCTTTTCGAATTTTTTTGCCATATCACGGGTGGCTTCGTTGAAAACATGATGGAAGTAGCAGGTGCAGTCATCGGGATGGTCGCAGGAATATCCCTCCTGCTGGCAACGACTGATGGCAATAGGGCCTTCGATGACCTCAATGACCTGCTTTAATGTGATGTTTTCGGGGGCAGCGGCAAGCTCATATCCACCGCCTACACCTTTAAAGGATTTAACTATACCATCCTTTACAAGCTTGTGCAGTATTTTAAGCGAAAAACGCTGTGTAACACCTGTTTTATCCGAAATGGTATTGGCATCAAGCCGTACACCGTGGTTTGCAAGGCATTGCACGATGCGGATGGCGTAATCAGTTTCAAGACTTATTCTCATACTATTTATCCTTGAACTTGTTGCTTCTTACCGGATGACGGAGCTTGCGGAGTGCCTTAGCCTCTATCTGACGAATACGCTCACGGGTAACGCCGAATTCAAGACCAACCTCCTCAAGAGTATGGCATCGTCCGTCTTTAAGACCGAAACGCAGTCTTACAACATCCTCCTCACGGGGGGCAAGAGTGTGAAGTACACTGTCAATATCCTCATTTGTGATGGATTTGAGCGCTGCTTCGTCGGGAGCGAGCGCATCCTCGTCACGAATAAAGTCCATAAGTCGTGAGTCCTCCTCCGGACCGATAGGAGTTTCCATAGATACCGGCTCCTGCGCTACACGCATTATTTCACGCACACGGGAAACAGAAAGTCCCATTTCCTCTGCGATCTGCTCCTCGGTAGCTTCCTTGCCGTTTTCGTGAAGGAGCTGGCTTTGTACCTTCTTGAGCTTGTTAATAGTTTCGACCATATGAACAGGAATACGGATGGTACGAGCCTGATCCGCAATAGCACGTGTGATAGCCTGTCTTATCCACCATGTGGCATAGGTAGAGAACTTGAATCCCTTGGTGTGATCGAACTTTTCGACTGCCTTGATAAGTCCTACATTACCTTCCTGAATAAGATCAAGGAAATGCATACCTCTTCCTACATAGCGCTTTGCGATACTTACAACAAGACGCAGATTTGCCTCGGTAAGACGCTGTTTTGCTTTAACATCGCCTACAAGGATCTTTTCTGCAAGCTCTTTTTCCTCGTCATTGGTAAGCAACGGAACACGTCCGATCTCTTTAAGATAGATCTTGACAGGATCGTGTACAGCAAAATCATCAACATTAAGTGCGTTATCGATCTCCTCCTGTGATATCTCTTCAAGTTCCGAAGCATCAGGCTCTTCGCCAAAATCGTCTACATCAAGAAGAGGAGTTTCCTTTAATTCGGGATCAAGATTTTCGGGCATATCCTCAAAAGTTTCTTCGATCATATCAGTTGACTTTTCATTTAATTCTATATCTTTGTTTTTGTTCTCATCCATAGCAGTTATTAATCCTTTCTTTGTTTACGGTGTTTTATTTTACTTAACTCACCCAAAAAGTCATCGTCAGACATATCTTTAATGTTTTTGCGTGAGGATTTTTCATTTTCCGCTTTAAGTATTCTTATGCAATCATTCAGCATATCCTCTGAATTGTGGATGTTGCGGTCGATATCTATCATTTTAACTATTCTGCCGAGTTCTTTGGGAGTATAATCACCGCCGAAAGCAGTAGAGTTTATTTCCTTACAGTCATTTATTATTTCACATAAAGAAACAAATACACGACGGTTAAACTCGGTTATAAACAGCTCAGCAGCAAGCTCAGATTTATACCTTTTGTAATACTCAGGGAAGGCTGCAAGCACCGAAATGATCCGCTCCTCCGCAGTTGCGGCACGCAGATGATTTCTAGCATCTGGATTTACATCCTCTGCCGAAAATTTTGGCGCAGCGGTCATATCACGGAGTTTTTTGTTTAAGTTTCGCTTGCTAAGTTCTTTGCGGCGCTTGGTTATATTACTCTCAATATTCTTTGCATCAAGTGATAAGTCCCTTGCAACATTTGCAGAATACACCGACGCTGCAAGCTCGTCATAGCCTGCTAGTATTTCAACTGCTTCCTTTAAATACTGAAGCTTGCCGTTATCGGTTGCAACATCGTATTTTGCCTTTGCTTCATAAAGCTTGAATTCGATATCGTTTTTTGCGCCCTCAAGCAGCATTTTGAATTTGCCGGCTCCGTTTTCCCGTATATATTCATCTGGATCCTTACCGCCCTCGACCTGTAATACACGGATCTTCATACCTGTTTTCTGCAAGGTCTGCAACGCACGTTTAGTAGCGGCTTGTCCGGGACCGTCAATATCCATAGTTACAACTATTTCTTTAAAATACCTTGCAAGCAGCCCTGCTTGCGAATCGGTAAATGCGGTTCCACAGGCGCCAACCGCATTTGTAAAGCCCGCCTGATGCAGAGCAATGGTATCCATATAACCTTCGGTAAGAATAATAGTGTCGGATTTTGAATTCTTTGCAAAATTCAAGCCAAACACAACATTGGTCTTTTTGTAAACCGGAGTGTCGTTAGTATTGATGTATTTTGCACCATCGTCTTCAGGAAATTTGCGCCCACCGAAAGCAATAACATTACCTCTTAGGTCAATAATAGGGAATATAGCCTTCTTTCTGAAACGGTCATAAGCACGACCTGTTTTGCTGCTCTTTGAGCAAACACCTGATATTATCATATCCTGCTCGGAATAGCCGAGTGATTTTAAATGGTCGGTCAGCGCAGTAAAACTGTCAGGAGCATAACCGAGCCCGAAATGCTTGATAGTATCAGGCGAGAGTTTTCGCTCAATAAAGTATTTAAGACCTATTCCTCCGTCAACCTTGTCTATCAGGTTTTTATGGAAAAAGCGTGCAGTATGACGGTTGATTTCAAGCACTGTGCGGCGTATTCTTCCTGCCGTATCGTCAAAGCCTGTTTCAGGCATATTCAGTCCTGCTTTATCAGCAAGCAGACGGACAGCCTCCATATAATCAAGGTTTTCGGCGCTACGTATAAATGTGATAACATCACCACCGTTTTGACAGCCGAAGCAGTAGTATGAGCCTGTCTGCGGATAAACCGTGAACGAGGGAGTTTTCTCATTGTGGAAAGGGCAAAGACCCTTATAGGTATTGCCGGCACGCTTTAATACAACATATGATGATATTATTTCTTCAATAGGATTGCGAAAACGCAGTTCTGACAAAAAATCTTCATTCAATCGGTTGTTAATGAGTTATCCCTCCTTTTTCATTCGTTTGTTTTGTTGATCACAGCACCATCCACGATTTCGGGATGAAGAGTGAGTTATATATATTTACCACATAGCGGTCGGTCATACCGGCAATGTAATCTGCACTTGCACGCTTCGGTCCTTCTGTGTTGCTGATGAAATGGTATTCCTCCGGCAATTTGTCCGGATTTTTTGAAAAGTAGTCAAATAGAGTAATGATAAGGCTCTGCGCCTTCGACTCCTCGCCCTTTGCGATAGGATTGGTGTATACTGCATCAAACATAAATTTATGCAGCTTATCCATCAGCTCGGTTATATATTCGTCGGTGCCAATTTCCTTGGCACCGTGCGATATAACGGCTTTGGTCATCGTATCTATTCTTGCGGATTTTGAAAAGCCCAGTCCCTGACGAATCTCAATGGGGATATCTTCCTCAGTCAGAATACCGGCTTTGATAGAATCGTCAATATCGTGATTCATATATGCAATACGGTCGGCAAGTCGCACTATCTGTCCCTCACGAGTGGCGGCATCCATATTGGTATGCTTTAAAATTCCGTCCTCCACCTCATAGGTAAGATTTAAACCCTTGCCGCTCTTTTCAAGCTTCTGTACAACACGCACGCTCTGCTCATAATGACGGAAGCCGCCGTCAAGACATGAATTCAATGCACGCTCGCCTGCGTGACCAAACGGTGTATGACCGAGGTCATGTCCCATTGCGATAGCCTCTGTTAAGTCTTCATTCAAAAACAGTGCTCTTGAAATGGTTCGTGCTATCTGTGATACCTCAAGCGTATGCGTAAGTCTTGTTCTGTAATGATCACCTTCCGGCGCAATATAGACCTGAGTTTTATGCTTCAGCCTGCGAAATGACGCAGAATGAATGATGCGGTCACGGTCACGCTGAAAGTCGGTGCGAAGATCACATTTCAGCTCGCCGACTGAACGCCCCATTGACTTAACACTAAGGGTTGCGTATTCACAAAGGAAATTCTTTTCGTTTTGTTCAATAATATCTCGTACACAAGGCATAAATATTTTTTCCTTTCTGCTTACTTAATTCGACAGATGAATTGAAATACCTTATAAAACGGGTAAAAATTTTTCTTCTTTTATGTCTGTTTTTACAGTTCCTGATGTTTTTTCGGTAATATCAGCAATCAAGGTATTGAGCATTTCAGTAGCAATGTAAAATTCCATATTTACATTATCGTTAAATTCGGTGTCAGTCACCGTTGCTGAGTGTGCAGACAAAACATTCTGGAGTATTCCGTATTGGTTATATTCTATATTGCATACGCATACTGTGCATGGCTGCATTTTTACAATGCCGCCTGCCTTTATCGCAAGCTGTGCGCCGAGCGAGTATGCGCGTGATAGCCCACCCGTGCCGAGTAATATACCGCCGAAATACCGTGTTACAACAATGCAGCAATCGCAAAGCTCATTGCCCTTTATTACTTCAAGTATCGGAATACCTCCGGTGCCCTGCGGCTCACCGTCATCAGAATATCTTGTGATGTTACCGTCTCTTACGGTATATGCATATACATTGTGTCGAGCAGACGGATGAAGTTTCTTTATCGAGTTGACGAAGCTTACCGCCTCCTCCTCGTTGCATACCGGGGAGATGTAGCCGATAAACCTTGATTTTTTCTCTGTAAATTCATCGTTTGCCGACGATTTAACTGTTTTATACGGTGTCATATAAAAAACCTCGATCGTTGTTCTTGCTCAAAGTGGAAAAAGCCGTAACTGCAAACACAGTTACGGCAATTTAAACCACAAATTATTTTGCTGCGTTCAAACGCTTGTTGAAACGGTCAACACGTCCGCCTGTGTCTACAAGCTTCTGCTTGCCTGTGAAGAACGGGTGGCATTTTGAGCAAATGTCAACACGAAGCTCTTTCTTAGTGCTTCTTGTTTCAAACACATTACCGCAAGCACACTTTACAACAGCAACATCATATTCCGGATGTAATCCCTGCTTCATAATAGTAACAATCCTTTCATATAAGAAATCATAAGACAAGACATAGTATAAGCCAAGTCATAATTCAACAAATGATATTCTAACACAAATGCATTGTAAATGCAAGAATTTTTTTGAGAAAAATTAAAAAATGTACAGAAAAAATATTATTTTGTTGTAAATGAGACAGGATTATGTTATTATTATATAAATTGTATAGGGAAGTGCTGCTTTGAATTTTATAATTTTCGATCTCGAATGGAACAGCGCAGAGGATAAAAAGAATAAGCGCTTTGTCAACGAGATAATTGAGATCGGCGCAGTAATGCTGGACAGCAGGTTTTGCGAGATATCATCGTTTTCGCAGGTGATAAAGCCGTCGTTGTCAACCAAACTTAATAAGTATGTAAAAAATCTTACTCATATCAGCGAAGAAGAGTTAAGCACGGCGCCGAAGTTTTCGCAGGTAATAGCTGAGTTCAGCGCTTGGTGTAAGTGCAGTCAAAGCGTGTTCCTGACTTGGAGTAATGCTGATCTTTACGCTCTTACCGATAATTACAGCACCTTTTTGAATAAGGATCGCATAGAATTTATTACCCGGTGGTGCGACCTTCAGAAATATGCTTCACGCTTTATAAAAAGGGATAACAAAAATCAGATATCACTGTCGGTCGCAGCGGAATATTTCGGAATAGACACGTCGAATTTTGAGTTTCACCGTGCGCTTGATGATTCCCGTGCCTGCGCAGAGATCCTGCGTAAGACATTTGACAGCAGGATATTCGGTGCATATGTAAACGATGCTTCAAAGGGCGATTTTTACAAGCGGCTTATGTTCCGCCCTTATTATATCACAAAGCTGGACAGCCCACTTATTGATAAGGAAGAGCTTGAACTTAAATGCCCTGCCTGCGGTATCAGGACCAAGCGTGTCGGAAAGATCAGAACAAGGTTTAAGGTATTCAATTCAATGCATGTCTGCGAAAGCTGTTCAAAGCAGTATCTTCTGAATGTTAAATTCAAAAAGACTTTCAACGATGTTATCGTAACACGAAGTATACGCACCGTAAAGGTAGCAGAAAAGTAATTTTTTTAAAGGAGTAAAATATATATGTCAGTTACAATTAAGAAGATCCAATACAAAACCTTTGGTGAGGCGCTTGAGATATCCAACGGGAGTATCGAAGCAGTTGTTACTACGGATATCGGTCCGCTGATATTGCGTTATGCTTTTGTCGGTGGCAGCAATATTATGTTCAATGATGATGACGGAAAAAGAATAAGCGAGCATCCTTCATTTGCAGAGCATTACTATGAGGGTGCATATTGGCGCAACTACGGAGGCAACAGACTTTGGGTTTCCCCTGAAAAAATGCCGAATACATACTATCCTTATTTTAACAAGGTAGATGTTGAATTGCTCAGTAACGGCGCTGTATTCACGCAGGAGCCGCAGACAGCAAACGGCGTTGCATTGAAAACAAAGGTAGTAATGGATGAAGAAGGAAATCTTACCGTTACACATAATGTTAAGAATATTACCACAGAGGAAAAGCGCCTTTCAGCATGGTCTATCACCGTTCTTAACAAGGGCGGGCTTGAGATAGTTCCTAATAATGACAACGATACAGGGCTTCTTCCTAATCGCAGAATAGTTGCATGGCCATATACAAATCTCGCTGACGACCGTGTTTATATCGGTAAAAAGTATATTACACTCCGTCAGGATCACAACGGCGACGGTGCATTCAAGCTTGGTCTTGACAACCGTTCTGGGACTGCAATGTATGCGGTTGACGATAACGTGTTTGTGGTTAAATATGAGCATGATGAAAATGGCGAGTATGATGATTTTGGTTGCTCATTCGAGTCATATACAAATGAGGAGATACTCGAACTTGAAACATTAAGCGCAGTACATTATCTTGCCCCAGGTGAAACAGCAACTCATACTGAGCATTGGTCACTTTATAAGAATGTCGGTACACCGTGCGCAAAGGACGAGCAGGCTATTGATACATTCTTTAACAGCTATACAAAATAATGGATGTTAAGATCAAACGGTATGAAAAATCTGATGTTGCCGCTGCCATAAAGATATGGAATGACATTGTGTGTGACGGAGTTGCTTTTCCACAGACTGAGCTTCTTAATGAAACCACGGGAAACGAATTCTTCACAGCGCAATCATACACCGGCATTGCATTTGATGCAGATGTTGGCAAGATAGTCGGACTTTATATACTACATCCAAACAATGTAGGAAGATGTGCACACATCTGTAATGCAAGCTATGCTGTCGATAAAGCATTCAGAGGATGCGGTATCGGAGAAGAATTGGTTATTGATTGTATGAAAACTGCGAAGGCTATCGGATTTCGTATTTTGCAGTTTAATGCGGTGGTCAAAACCAACATTGCAGCTATAAAGCTGTATAAAAAATTAGGTTTTAGTCAGCTTGGCGTTATAAAGGGTGGTTTTTTGCAGAAGAACGGAAGCTATGAGGATATAATACCGCACTATATTACATTATAAATACAAGTGAAAAGAGGCTGTGAAAAAATTTTCACAACCTCTTTTCGGTTTATATTATGACAATGAACAAAAAGAAATTTATTTATTATATTCATCAAGCGGCCAGGATTTACGGCGATTATTTATACCCTTGTCCTTTGCAGGTGAAACTGAAAAAGCCTTTTTATATGCACGGTAAAAAGCGGAATAATCATTATATCCGCATATTTCAGCGGCCTTTTGTGCACTTGCCTCGTCATTTTGGATAAGTCTTCTTGCCTGATCAAGCCGCAATGAATCAACATATGCCGCAAAGGTCGTATCTTTATGACGCTTTACTACTTCATTAAGAGTTTTGTATGAGACGCCGAATTTATCGGTCATAAATTTTGCAGAAAGTGGCTCTGCAAAATTCGCATTGATGTAGTTGATAATCTTTACACCGGTGCTTGTTGCGGTATGCAGATCTTCACCGACGCCGGTTTTATCATATAAGAAATTCAACTCTGAAATGGCAACTGTAAGTCGTGAGAAAATATGAATTCTGCCGCACGCAGCCATCATACATTTATCAAACGATCTCATAACCGTTTCACAACTTGTGTCTTCAAAATCTGAAAACTTATAAACTGTTTTTCCATCGCTGTTACGGAATGCACGAAGAAAATCTGAGTCACCCTCGATCGTTTTGAAAGCTGAAGAGTGGAATGCAACTATAACTGCGCTGTATGAGTTTTTCTTGTTGCCGCCGCAAATACGGAAATCATGCTGGCGTGACAGCGGAATAAGGCATGGCTCAGTTATCTCTACCGGTTCAACACCGTTTTTAAAAAACTGCACACTGCTGTCAAATATCCAAAGCAAATGATATGCATTTTTATCTAAAACTTTTCTGCTGTTGCTTAATGCAGAATAGTAATAAACTTTTAAATCGCTTTGATAAAAGCCTGCCATTTTTCTGCCCCCCCTATTTGTTATCTTAATAGTATATCAAAAAATCTGATTTAACAAGTGGTTATTTAAAAATGCAATGTAAACAGTAATGTTTTGCAATGTTTTGCGTTACGCTTGCGCATATATGTATATTGTGATATAATCATAATATAATATGTATAACAAAATAAGGAGTTATAATGAAAAGGACAAATAAAAAGCAATCAGGAATTATATGGACTGTTTCTATTGTTGTAATAGCAGCTGTGTTAATGGGCGCATTAATGGTACACGGTACAAGGAACGATGCAAAGCCCGCTATTGCCACTACCGCCTCAACCACCGTACCGACTACAACAAAGGCACCCGATCCTGTCAGCATTACTATCGGTTCTACCGGAGATATACTTATTCATACTCCTGTGCTTTCGGCACATAAAACAGGGGAGGGAGAGTATGATTTTTCAACCATATTTTCGTATGCCGGCTCACTTTACGGAAGCTATGACTATATGGTTGCAAATCTTGAAGTCACCTGTGCGGGAGACAGCCGTGCGTATGACGGATACCCATGCTTTAATGCTCCTGATAATATCGTGACTTCGCTTGCAGCTAGCGGAGTTGATATGCTACTTACTGCTAACAACCATTCCTATGATACTTCTGAGGACGGATTTTGGCGTACTCAGCAAGTGGTAGATAATGCCGATCTTGACCGCATCGGTACATATAGTGAAGGCGAGAAGCCGTATCTTGTCAAGAATATCAACGGTATAAAGATAGGTATGATAAATTACACATATGAAACCACATCGAGTGAGGGCAGAAAGGCACTCAACGGCATTTTAATGAGTACCGCAACACAGGATTATATCAACTCGTTTGATTACAATGATCTTGAAACCTTCTATACCGATATACAAAACAATATAAACGCAATGTATAATGACGGTGCAGAGGCAATAATGGTGTATATGCATTGGGGCGATGAATATACCACCACGCCGAATAGCTATCAGAAGCAGATGGCGCAAAAGCTCTGTGACCTCGGTGTCGATGTTATCGTGGGCGGACATCCTCATGTTATCGAGCCTATTGAGATACTTTCCTCTTCGGTGTCAAATAAGCAGACAGTCTGCCTTTATTCAATGGGCAATGCGCTGTCAAACCAACTAATACCGTATATGGATATAAAAACAGGTCACACCGAGGATGGACTTGTGTTTGAAACCACCTTCACAAAAAATTCCGACGGCTCCGTGGTACTGTCTGATATAGATGTAACACCCACATGGGCAAACAAGTTTACACTAAACGGCAGATATTGCTATAAGATCGTTCCGCTTGATACCGATGTTGACTGGGCAACACAGTACAGCGATCTTGGAAGAACAGACGAGATGCAAAGCTCATATAACCGCACAACTGAGCTTATAAATGAAGGTATTGAACAGTTCAAAACGGAATATGTAAAGAAGGACTTAAGAAAATAAAAAAGCCTCAAGGCCAAGTGTTCTAAAGGACACTTGGCCAGTTTAATTTGCCTTCGCCTAGTGTTATTTGCTTTTGCAAGTTTTGGCGGCGAATAAAATATCAATAAAACCGACAGGCTTTAATTAAATCTTGTTTTGAGTCGGTAAAAGGGTTTTAGGTTCTCCTAACAAGTGGAATTTGGGGCTTAAATTCCCTGCTTGTCAAAGTGTAAGGACAACAAAAAACGATGTGTAGAAAAATTTCTACACATCGTTTTTACTGTTTTCAAGAATCTTTCTCATCATTTGAGAAAGGCTTTTAAAATTACTTATCTAAACTCTTCATTGTGGGGAAGAGGAGGACGTCGCGGAT
>JAFPAK010000189.1 GCA_017390825.1 Clostridia bacterium | reverse complement strand
TGGAAGAGAGAAAAGCAATTATGCAGCGTCTTGGTGTTGGACATTGGCAAATTTTCGGAGCACATGGTTTCAAGAAAGACTATTCCGTAAATTCATAATTCTATTATTTAAGGGCGTGTCTCATTTTGGAGGCACGCCCTTTGTCTTTATTTTTAGTTTGTAAAATCATTTTCAATTATATAGTCAATCAATGAACTGAGTGCTTTTGACATCCATTTGTTTTTATGATAGATAAGCTGTTTCCAGATGTCTATCTCTATGTCGCAAACATCGAGATAACACAACTTTCCTGATTCAACGAATTCTTCTGTAACAAAGTCAGGAAGAAATGAGTAAAGATCATCCTGGGCAATCAGTGCGGTTATCATATCAGTTCTTCCAATTTCGAGGATGGGAGTTATCTCTAATGACTTTTTGGCAAGCTCTTTATCAAAAACTCGTCTGTATCCTTGACCGTACTCGGTTAAGATAAACGGCTCATTTACAATATCGTGAATGGATAAGTTCTTTTTGCCGGCGAACTTTGATTTGGTATTTGCAACAAAGTGCATTGAAACAGGCTCTTCTTTTGCAATAACATAGTCTTTATGATATGAGTGACTATCAAGAGTTATTATGACATCTGCCTCGTTATGATCAAGCATATCAAACATCACTGCAGTATCCGCAGTTGTGAACTTAACAGAAATATCAGGATATTTTTTGTGAAAATCAATATAGTTTGGGGTAACCATAGCATCACACAAAGAATCGGGCGTTACAAGATGTATATGTCCGCTGCACTTCTTTTCTTCTTCGAGATTTTCTTTGAACTCATCGGTAAGAGCACGAACCTGATGTGCATAGGAAACAAGCTCATGACCTCTTTGGGTAAGTGTTATAGTATGATTTATTCTTTCAAACAAAAGACAGCCGAGTTCATCTTCTAATTGTTTTATCTGAAATGAAATAGTTGATTGTGAGTAACCAAGCTGCTCTGCAGCCTTTGTAAAGCTCCCAAGCTCTGCAACATGAATAAAAGTGATTAAATTGCGTAATTCCATTGTATTCCCTCCAACATCGAAGATTTCGATAGCAAACATTAAAACTATTCGTTTGACTAATACTGAAAAGTATTATATACTATGTTACAGAAAAAAGCAAGTACTTGGTAAAACCTAATTATTATCAAATTTTATTTTATGTAAGGAGTTTTTGTTATGAAAAAGGTATTATCTCTTATGTTGGCACTTGTTATGTGCGTAGGTTGTTTATCGCTCACCGGTTGTTCAGGTGACAGTTCAGAGGGTGCAAAGTACAAAATCGGTATTGTTCAGCTTGTTGAGCATGTAGCTCTCGACGCTGCAACAGAAGGCTTCAAGCAGGCAATTATTGACGAGCTTGGCGAAGATGCGGTTGAATTTGATTTCCAGAATGGTCAGAACGATCCAAATACATGTTCAACCATCGCAAATCAGTTTGTTTCCAACAATGTTGATTTAATTATGGCAAATGCTACTCCTGCTCTTCAGGCAGCGGCAGCAGCAACAGGCGATATTCCGATACTCGGTACCTCTGTTACAGAATATGGTGTAGCTCTTGAAATTAAGAACTTCAATGGAACTGTAGGCGGAAACATTTCAGGTACATCTGACCTTGCTCCTCTTGATAAGCAGGCAGAAATGATTACCCAGTGGTGTCCGGATGCTAAGAATGTTGGTCTTCTTTACTGCTCAAAAGAAGCAAACAGCCAGTATCAGGTAGATGTTGTTAAGGCAGAGCTTGAAAAGAAAGGTCTTACAGCTACATTATATCCTTTCACAGATTCCAATGACCTTGCTCAGATTTGCACAACTGCAGCAGACAAATCAGATGTAATCTATGTTCCAACAGATAATACTGTTGCAGAAAACACAGGAATTATTGATAACATCTGCGAACCTAAGAAGATCCCTGTAATTGCAGGCGAAGAAGGTATTTGTTCAGGATGCGGTATTGCAACACTTTCTATCAGCTACTATGACCTAGGATACACAACCGGTAAGATGGCGGTTAAGATTTTGAGAGACGGTGCTGACATTTCTACAATGCCTATCGAATATGCAGAAAAACAGACTCCTAAATACAATGCACCAAAGCATATGATCGTCTCCGGCATCGGTGACATGATGGCAAAATACGTCTCGCTTGTGGAATGGCGCATTGCCGCTCTGCTCGTCGGTGAATATTACTGCGAGACGGTTGCCGGGATTGTTACCTCCTCGCTGGAAACCGTCCGTGCGTGTGCCGCGGATGCCGTTTCGGGGAACAGAGACGCCGTCTGCCGTCTGGCGGAAGCGCTGGTCATCTCGGGTCTTGCCATGAACTATGCAGGACTGTCGCGTCCGGCATCGGGCATGGAGCACTACATCTCCCACATCATCGATATGCGCGCACTGGCATTCGGAACACCGTGTGAGCTGCACGGCATCCAGGCGGGACTCGGTACGCTGCTCACCGTCCGCGGCTATGAATGGCTGAAAACCAAAGCGCCTGACCGTGAAAAAGCACTTGCTTTTGTCCGTGATTTTGATCTTGATGCATGGTTTGATACGCTGCGCTTACACCTTGGAGAGGGTGCGGAAGCGATGATTGCGGGCGAATACAAGGAGAAAAAATACGACCCGGAAAAGCACGCCGCACGGCTGGAGGACATTCTTTCCCATTGGGATGACATCCTTGCCCTGATCGCCGATCTTCCGACCGCGGATGAGCTGCAGGCGTTCTATGTATCCATCGGTCACCCGCTGTCGTGTACCGAATACGGGCTGACGGCGGACGAAATCCGTTTTGCTTTCACCGCGGCAAAGGACATCCGCGACAAGTACGTTCTCGGACGGCTTCTGTGGGACCTCGGACTGCTTGAGGAAACAGCGGGTGATCTTGCGCTGTAAAGGACGATACTGCAC
>JAFPAK010000188.1 GCA_017390825.1 Clostridia bacterium | reverse complement strand
ATCAGGATTTTCCTGACCTACATGTAGCTGTAAAGTTTCAAATTTATAGTTAGACATATTCGTAATTTCCTTTCATTATTGAATGTTTAATGTATGTTTTCGGGTATCAATTTACTTGCACATACATCGACACATTCGTCCGAATCGGAAATTTGATCTGATGAGTTTTTCAAAATAGTTTTTCATAGAATCGCCTTATTCGTTTAACACACCTATCTAGTAGGTTGGTGTTATTATAACACGACATATCTCCCTTGTCAATCCCTTTTTTAAAAGAATTTCTAAATTTTTTAGAAGAAAAAAGGAGGCACTTTGTGCCTCCTTTTACTAAATTTGATTTAAGACAACATTGCTCTGTCGTTTGCGAACTCCTTGCCGCTTGCCTTTGCAAACATCCCCAAAAGATCCTCAACGGTAAGCTTCTTCTTGTCTTCGCCCTCGATATCAACGATGATACGACCCTCGTTCATCATAATAAGTCGATTACCGTGAGCAATTGCATCCCTCATATTATGAGTGATCATAAGTGTAGTAAGCTTATTTTCATTAACGATCTTATCGGTAAGCTCAAGCACCTTTGCAGCCGTTTTCGGATCCAGCGCCGCCGTATGCTCATCCAAAAGCAGCAGCTTAGGCTTGATAAGCGATGCCATAAGCAATGTGATAGCCTGACGCTGGCCGCCCGACAACAGACCGACCTTAGTTGTAAGACGATCCTCAAGTCCAAGTCCTAATGTTGCGAGCAACTCCTTATACTCCGCTTTTTCAGCAGCACGGATGCCCCAGCCGAGTCCTCTGTGCTTACCTCTGCGCTTCGCAAGTGCAAGGTTCTCAACTATCTGCATATCTGCGGCAGTACCCATCATTGGGTCCTGAAACACTCTGCCGAGAAACTTTGCACGCTTATATTCTGGCATTGATGTAATATTCACGCCATCAATAACAACACTGCCGCAGTCAAGACGCCAAGCGCCTGAAATCGCATTGAGCAATGTTGATTTGCCGGCGCCGTTACCGCCGATAACAGTTACAAAATCACCGTCTTTAAGTGACAAGCTCAAATCATTCAGTGCCACCTTTTCATTAACGGTGCCGGGATTAAAGGTTTTAGTAATATTCTTTATCTCAAGCATTTGTGCGTCTTCCTTTCACTTTTGTAAAGAAGATATTTTTCTTCCAATAAGGTACTGCAAGGAAAACTGCTACTACAACTGCAGAAAGCATCTTCAAAAGATCGGCATCAAGACCGAGGAAGATAACGGTCTGATATACAAAGTAATATACAACTCCGCCGAGTATAACTCCAACAAGTCTTACAGCCATATTCTGCGAAATTCTTGATATTACTGCTTCGCCAATAATAACTGCTGCCAAGCCGATAACGATAGCGCCTCTGCCCATATTGATATCTGCAAATCCCTGATATTGTGTAAGCAATGCACCGGAAAGAGCAACTATACCGTTGGAAAGCGAAAGACCGAGTATCTTTGTGAAATCGGTATTGATACCCTGCGCGCGGCTCATATTGATATTGTTACCGGTCGAACGGATAGATGTACCAAGCTCTGTACCGAAAAACCAATAGAGCGCAGCAATAATAACCACTATAACACCAATCAAAACAACAATTGCCATTGTAGGATCAATAGATGCCAACAGCAGCTTGTAATTACGGCTGGGCAGCGCAACATTTGCCTTACCCATAATTTTTAAGTTTACCGACCAAAGCATCTGTTGGGTCAGAATACCTGCAAGAATTGCAGGTATGCCCATATAGCTATGCATGATACCTGTTAATAAGCCTGCTATCAAGCCTGCAAGCAATGCGACAAGCATTGCCACCCAAACATTCACATTGTTTGCAACAAGCACGGCGCATACCGCACCGCCGGTACAGATAGAACCGTCTACCGTAAGATCGGCAACATCAAGAATTCTGAAAGTAAGGTAAACGCCTATCGCCATAATGCCCCATATCATACCCTGAGCAGCGGCACCGGGAAGCGCTCCAAGCCAATTTAAAAACATTTCTCTAAACCTTTCGTTTATGTATTATATATACCACGAAGAAGTCCTTGACTAAGCAAGGACTTCTTTTATATGTGTGTCCTATAAAAACTATTCTATAGCGATATATCCTGCAGCTTCAAGAGTTGCTGTATCGATACCAAGCTCACCGCAGATAGTTTTGTTATACTTCTTGGTGAAGGTTTCAGCATAAGCGATCTCCATCTCTTCAACCTTTTCTTCGCCCTTGAGGATCTTAGCAGCCATCTTGCCGGTAGCTACGCCAAGATCATAGTAGCTGATAGAAAGTGTTGCAACACCGCAGCCCTTGCAGATACCCTCTTCACCTGCAACGATAGGAGTCTTTGTGGGAAGAACCGCACCGTTGATAGCTTCTGTGCAAGAAGCAGCAGTATTATCAGTCGGAACATAGATAACATCCGAAGCTGCTGCAGCTGCCTTTGCAACTGATGCAACATCGTTTGAGTCTGAGAACGGATAATCTGTGCAGGTAACGCCTTTAGCTTCCAGAGCTTCTTTTATAACCTTTACCTGGTACTTTGAATTTGCCTCTGCTGAACAGTAAAGCATACCAACTGTCTTTGCATCAGGGAACAATTCAAGTATCATAGCAGCCTGCTGATCGAGCGGAGCCAAGTCAGATGTACCGGATACATTTGTACCTACAAGTCCGTCAAAGTCCTTAATATCAAGCGCTGTACCGTATTCGGTAACAGATGTGCCGAGTACGGGGATTGTTGCAGTACCGTTGGCAGCAGCCTGCAAAGCAGGTGTTGCGTTTGCCATGATAAGGTCAACCTTCTTTGTTACAAAATCGTTGATGATAGTTGTACAAGCAGCTGTATCATTCTGCGCATTCTGATTAATGAACTCAACATTGCCTTCGCCCAGTGCATCAACAAGAGCATCCTGAAAGCCCTGTGTTGCTGCGTCAAGAGCATCGTGTGTAACAAGCTGGCAAATACCTACTGTATATTTACCATCGTCACCACAGGATGAGAGTGCAAAGCATGTTGTGAACAGCATTGCAACTGCCATAATAATAGATAATACTTTTTTCATTTTTATTTCCTCCAAGAATTTGTTTTATATCAATCATCCCAACTGTAGAACGATCTATATACATAAAAAGTCCCTGCAAATCAAACAGGGACGAATTTATTTCGCGGTACCACTCTGCTTTCGTACTGACCTTGCGGTCAATACCTCATAAGGCTAAAAGTCTTAACGATGTAACGGTCGCACCCGTTGTACCTACTGTAAAATTCAATACACTGCTCGCAGAATGTATTTCAAACAGACTTTGCCGCTGCCTTGCACCAACCGGCAGCTCTCTGCAGGCTCTTTTCTGCCCTACTCTTTCTGCTCAAACGCATTTATCTTATATATGTGATTATTCTATCAGTATTTTTTAACTATGTCAAGTGGTTTTTGTAACTTTTGCGAAAATGATCTGCAGTCATTGCGCAGACGGGGTATCACCGGTTTTTATCCGCTATTCCGCAGCAATAGCTGTATACCCCGCTGCTTCGAGTGTTGCCGTATCAATGCCGAGTTCTTCGCAATTTGTTTTGTTATAAACCTTCGAGAAGGTTTCGGAATAAGCTATTTCCATCTCCTCGATCTTTTCTTCGCCATTCAGTATCTTTGCTGCCATCTTGCCCGTAGCTACACCGAGGTCATAATAGTCGATACAAAGAGTTGCAACACCACATCCGCCGCAAATACCTGCATCACCGCCGACAATTGGAGTTTTTGTGGGAAGAACTGCACTATTGATAGCTTCCTTGCAGGTTGCTGCTGTATTATCTGTGGGTATATAAAGCACGTCTGATGCAGCCGCTGCAGCCTTTGAAACGCTGGTTACATCATTTGAATCTGTAAACGGGAAATTGGTGCAGGTAATGCCTTTTTGTTCAAGGTATTCTGTAACCTTTTTAACCTGGTATTCCGAATTCGGTTCTGCCGAGCAATAAAGCATACCGACTGACTTGGTGTCAGGGAATAATTCAAGCAGCATTGCAGCCTGTTCATCGAGCGGAGCTAAGTCAGAGGTGCCCGAAACATTTGTGCCTACAAGACCGTTAAAGTCTTTAATATCAAGTGCCGTACCGTATTCGGTAACAGATGTGCCGAGTACGGGAATAGTTGCCGTACCATTTGCAGCAGCTTGAAGTGCAGTTGTGGCATTAGCCATAATAAGATCAACATTCTTTGTTACAAAATCGTTGACGATAGTTGTACAGGCAGTTGATTCGCCATGTGCATTCTGGAAAATAAATTCAACCTTATCTTCACCGAGCGCCTCTTCAAGCGCATCCTTAAAGCCCTGTGTTGCCGAATCAAGTGCAGCGTGCGGCATCTGCTGAACGATACCAACCGTGAAAGTGCCATCATCACTGCAGGATGACATTGAAAAGCACGCTGCAAACAACATTACGACGATCATAACTATTGATAATATTTTTTTCACGCTAAATTCCTCCAAATTTCTAAAATAAAACGCCCCCGTTTTTCAACAGGGACGAATAAATCGCGGTACCACTCTGCTTTCGTATTAACCTTGCGGTTAAAACCTTATAAGGCTTAAAAGTCTCGGCGATGTAACGGTCGCACCCGTTGTACCTACTGATAAATTTCAATACACTGCTCGCAGAATGAACTTCAAACAGACTTTGCCGCTACCTTGCACCGACCGGTAGCTCTCTGCAGGCTCTTTTCTGCTCTACTCTTTCTGCTCAAACGCATTTATCTATATATTATGTTATATATTATCATAAATTTATGGTTTTGTCAAGAATTTTTGTGTGAAGTGCAATACATTGACTTGTTCAAGTTGCAAAAATAGCAGCTTATCTCATATATTTATTTCTTTTCCAGCTCTTCAATACGCTTCTCAAGTTCATTTAATTTTGATTCGTGCGCTCTTGAAAGCTCAAAAATTATCCACATTATAAATCCAACAATTATTGAAACTGCAATTTCGAGTAAAATAGGATCGCCGGATACAATGAGTCTCCAGCCGCCGAAAAACACCGCTAAATATATACATGCAAAACAAATTAGCGTAGAAACAAGCCAATGAAGTAACATTTTAAACTTTCGATTTTTCATTTAATATCTTCCTTTAACATAATAGTTTAACCGCTGTTAAGTTGTTCCTCAATTTCCTTTTCGCGGTCACGAAGTTCTGCCGCTTTTTCAAAGTTCTGGGAAATTATAGCTTCCTCTTTTTCCTTTTTGATTTGCTCTGCTTCCTTTTCAAGATTTTTAACATCATCAGGAGCAGTCAGGGCAGAAAGACGTTTTT
>JAFPAK010000187.1 GCA_017390825.1 Clostridia bacterium | reverse complement strand
TTTACTGTTGTCACCCCCGACAGTAAAAATCCATACAAGCAAATGTATGTAGCAAATTAAAGGAAAGAGGTACATCATAATGAAGTATTCAAAGGAAGAGGTATTACAGTATGTCAGAGAGGAAGATGTGAAATTCATCCGTCTTGCTTTCTGTGATGTATTTGGAAAACAAAAAAATATTTCTATTATGCCCGAGGAGCTGCCTCGCGCCTTTGAATACGGTATTGCCTTTGATGCTTCGGCAATCGCAGGCTTTGGCGATGAGACAAGGTGTGATCTTCTGCTCCATCCCGATCCAGAAACGCTGATGTTGCTTCCTTGGAGACCGGAGCATGGCAAGGTTGTGCGTATGTTTACCCATATCACATATCCTGATGGCACACTGTTTGAATGTGACACCCGTAGTCTGCTCAAAAAGGCAGTTGAAGATGCAAAAAAAGCGGGTTACACCTTTGCCTTCGGTGCGGAACAGGAGTTTTATCTGTTTAATTTGGATGAAACCGGCAGTTCCACAAAAATCCCCTATGATGAAGCGGGATATATGGACATCGCACCCGAGGACCGTGGCGAAAATATCCGCCGTGAAATATGTCTCACCTTAGAGCAGATGGGCATCCGTCCTGAAAGCTCACACCACGAAGAAGGTCCCGGACAGAATGAGATAGACTTCCGTTATTCCGATCCGCTTACTGCAGCCGATAATACGATGACCTTCCAAACCGTTGTTAAAACGATTGCTCGTCGTAACGGTGTGTTTGTGGATTTTAGTCCGAAACCCCTTGACGATAAACCGGGCAATGGCTTTCACATTAATATGTCTGTCAAACCAAGTGACAGTTCGGAAAACCTTTGCTATATGATCGCCGGTGTTCTCGAAAAGGTGGTGGAAATGACAGCATTTCTTAACCCAACCGAAGAATCTTATAATCGTTTTGGAATGGATAAAGCTCCGGGCTATGTTTCTTGGTCGAGTGAAAACCGTTCTCAGCTTGTCCGTATTCCCGCGGCAGTCGGCGAATACCGTCGTGCCGAGCTTCGTTCACCGGATCCGATGGCAAATCCATATCTCGCATTTACACTTATGATTTATGCGGCTCTTAACGGTCTCGAGAATAAGCTTGACTTGCCCGAAGCCGCTAATATTAACCTATATAAAGCCGATGCCGAGACTTTAGCAAGATTCAAAAAACTGCCTGAAAGTTTAAGCGATGCTTGTAAGGTAGCAGCCGCAAGCGAATTTATCAAAAAGCATATTCCTACGGCAATCTTAGATATCTACTGCAATAAATAAAGCTGAATTACAGCCCAAAAAGGAGGGGAGCAAAAATGAGTCCGAAAGAACGAGTTTACAGCGTTCTGATCGTTTCGGCGGCAGAAAGCTTTAATGATGCACTCTCTGCTCTGCTCCCCAACTCAAAGTATTCGCCAACCCATTTCGTATCGAATATCAGTGCCGCAAAGCGAGCACTCGCCGAACGTGCTTTTGATTTTGTAATCATCAACTCTCCGCTTCCTGATGATATCGGAACTCGTTTTGCGATTGACACAGGAAATTCAAAAGAAACTGTCGTACTCCTAATGGTACGGGCGGAACTTCAAGCGGAAATCTATGACAAGGTTGCAGAACACGGTGTGTTTGTGCTTCCAAAGCCAACCTCAAAGCCAATAATTATAACTGCTCTCAGCTGGCTTTCAAGCGCACGGGAAAAACTTAGAAAAACTGAAAAGAAAACACTCTCCATTGAAGAAAAAATGGAGGAAATCCGTATCGTCAACCGAGCAAAGTGGCTTCTTATCAGTGAACTGAAAATGGATGAGCAAGGCGCTCATCGTTACATAGAAAAACAGGCAATGGACCGTTGTATATCCAAGAAGGTTATTGCTGAAGAAATTATCAAAACATATTCATAATACAGATATAAGTTTATAAAGAGCAAAGGCGTTCTTCAT
>JAFPAK010000186.1 GCA_017390825.1 Clostridia bacterium | reverse complement strand
TATGATAATGGGTGTTCCTGCATTTGCAGTAATATATGACCTTGTTACAAAGCTTGTGAACAAAACACTTACTGAGAAGGGCAAATCCGAAATGCTTACGGAATATGAAAACAAATACCACTACGATGATAACAACCCCAAGCGCAAGTTTAGAATTCGGCTTAAAAAGCTTCATAAAGATAATTGAATTTGAGAGGAATAAAAAATGAAAGTTTGTAATTTACTCGGCGCAAGATTTAAAAACGCACCGTCAGACTGTACTATCGACAGCCATAAGCTGATGATACGCGGCGGCTATATGAAACAGATGTGTAACGGCATCTATTCGCTCTATATGCCGACAAAGCGTATCACGAAGAAGATCGAGAATATCATCCGTGAGGAAATGGATGCGATTGACGGTCAGGAGGTAATGTTCCCCGTTGTTATGCCGGCTTCTCTTTGGGAGCAATCAGGCAGATATACAAGCATTGGCAGCGAGATGGCAAGATTTAAGGACAGAAGCGGAAGCCCATGCGTGCTTGGTATGACACATGAGGAAGCTGCGGTTCATCTTGCAAAGAACACTGCTGAAAGCTACACGGCTTTTCCGTTTATGATATATCAGATACAAACTAAATTCCGTGATGAGCCGAGAGCGCGCGGCGGACTTATCCGTGTTCGTGAGTTCACTATGAAGGACGCTTACTCATTCCATACCTCGCAGGAGGATCTTGAAGCATATTATGATCGTTGCTTTGCTGCTTACGAGCGCATCTTTAAGCGTGCAGGTGCAAAGAATGTGCTTGCAGTTAAATCTGACTCAGGCATGATGGGCGGCAGCGTATCACACGAATTTATGCTGCTTTCGGATATTGGTGAGGATACACTCTGCATCTGCGATGAGTGCGGATGGAGCGCCAACATGGAGGCTGCCGAATGCATTATTGAAAATGAAGCAGGTACCATTGCTCCGCTTGAAAAGCTTCACACTCCCAACATAAAAACGATCGAGGATCTTCACAAATATCTCGGTGGTGATGTAAAGCGCCTTGCCAAAGCCGTAGTTTATCAGAAAAATGCTGATGATGCTTATATTGTAGCATTTGTGAGAGGCGATCTTGAAATTAATGAAACAAAGCTTCGCAACTATATCGGCGAGGAGATACATCCTGCTGTTGTTACAGAGGAAAGCGGTATCGTCGCAGGCTTTATCGGTCCTATCGGTATTACAGAAAACTGCACCGTAGTTGTTGACCGTTCACTCAAAGGCATTGAAAACCTTGTTTGCGGCGCAAATGAAGTTGATTATCACTACACCGGTCTTAACATTGCCCGTGATCTTGGTGATGTTGAATATGTTGATATAGCAAAGGTTTATGAGGGCGCTATATGCCCCGTATGCGGCAAACCTTCCGTAAAGATCAACAAGGGCATTGAGATCGGTAACATATTCCAGCTTGGTACTAAATACACTAAGTCTATGGACATGACATATCTTGATAAAAACGGTGAGTCACAGTATCCGATAATGGGTTGCTATGGTATCGGTGTAGGTAGACTCGCAGCATCTATCTGTGAGGAAAGTCACGACGATTACGGCCCGATATGGCCTATTTCTATAGCTCCGTGGCAGGTCGAGATATGCAATCTTCGTAATGACAATGAGGAAGTTACTGCTATTGCCGAAAAGCTTTATGATGATCTCGGTAAAATGGGCGTTGAGGTACTTTATGATGACCGTAATATCCGTCCGGGCGCAATGTTCGCAGATGCCGATCTTTTCGGTGTGCCGGTAAGAGCAGTTGTCAGCCCAAAGAATTGCGATAGAGGAGTAATTGAAATTTCCCTGCGTGATAAGTCTTATAAGGATGAATTCGCAATCAATGAGGCAGCAGAAAAAATCAAAGCGCTTGTAGAAAAAATGCTCGCTGAATATAAATAAAAACTTTAAAGCCGTACACAGCTTGTGTGCGGCTTACGATTTTAAGGTGAAAAATGTATCTTATAAAAGCAACAGAAAAAGAGCGGTTAAAAAATATAAAAACGCTGTATAAATCCGCTTTTCCAAAAAGTGAACGCAAGCCTTTTTCAATGATTTTGAGCTTGCGAAAGAAGGGTGTTATGGAAATATTCTCGATTGAGAATGAAAGCAAACACTTTTGCGGTCTTATGATACTGATATTTCATAAGGATATCGTACTGCTTGACTATCTTGCGGTATCGGAAAATATGCGTGACAAAGGCATCGGCTCGTATGCGCTAGCTCTGTTAAATGAAAAATACCCCGATAAGCGTATAATACTTGAAATCGAATCCACGTTGCGTGATACGCCTGATAAGGATATACGCCGCCGCAGGCTAGATTTCTATTTAAAAAACAATATGGTAGTTATGGAGTATGAAGTTGATCTTTTCGGAGTTATAATGCAGATACTTACTAACGGAAAAGAAATACTTTTCAGCGAATACAGGGAAATATTTGAAACTATATTCTCTTATTCTGTTGCAAAAAAAGTGAAAAAGATATAAAATATCCCGACAGATTTTAATATGCACCCCAAAAGTTAGACACTTTTTGAGGTGCATATCATTTTTAAAGTATGTCGGGATTTAATTATATATTAGCATCTTGCAACGCCGGTGCGTCTAGCTGCTTCGGCTACTGCTTCAGCTACTGCTTTTCCTATACGAAGGTCAAAAGCAGGCGGTAAAATATAATCAGCTGAAAGCTCTTCATCACTTACCAACGATGCTATTGCCATAGAAGCCGCCATTTTCATTTCCTCATTGATGTCGCTTGCTCTTACATCAAGTGCACCACGGAAAATGCCGGGGAATGCAAGTACATTGTTTATCTGATTTTTAAAGTCACTTCTGCCAGTACCAACAACCGTTGCCCCCGCATCAAGCGCATCCTGAGGCATAATTTCAGGCACGGGATTAGCCATTGGAAATACGATGCTGCCGCTAGCCATAGTGCTTATCATTTCCTTTGAAACAATGCCCGGTGCTGATACGCCGATAAATACATCTGCGCCTTTCATAGCATCGGCGAGAGAGCCGCAAAGCTTACTTTTATTTGTTATTTTTGCAAGAGAGGCGTGTGCCGGCGAAAGCTCCATCCCTTCACAGATGATACCGAAACGATCCACCATAGTCAACTCGCCTATACCGAGCTTTAAAAGGTGCATACCGATAGCAGTACCTGCTGCGCCTGCACCGTTGATAACGACACGGACGTCTCCAATGTTCTTTCCAACTACGCGAAGTGCATTGATAAGCGCCGCTGCCACAACTATCGCAGTTCCATGCTGGTCATCGTGAAATACAGGAATATCGCATATTTCCTTTAGTTTTTTCTCGATTTCAAAGCATCTCGGTGCCGCAATGTCCTCAAGATTGATGCCTCCGAAGGAACCGGAAATATTATAGACCGTTTTTACAAATTCATCGGTATCCTTTGTGCGAACACAAAGCGGAAATGCGTCAACATCTGCAAATTCCTTAAAAAGACAGCACTTTCCCTCCATGACCGGCATACCTGCTTCGGGGCCGATATCCCCAAGTCCGAGCACGGCACTGCCGTCGGTTATAACGGCAACAAGATTACTCCTGCGTGTGAGTTCATAAGACTTTTCAATATCGTCCTTGATTTCAAGGCACGGCTGTGCAACACCCGGAGTGTATGCAATGGAAAGCTGCTCCTTATTCTTAACCGGAGTGCGTGATACAACCTCGATCTTACCCTGCCACTCATAATGCGCCTTAAGCGCTTTTTCTTTTATATCGGAATTATTCATTATTTTGTTTCGCCTCATTTACTTTATAGCAAAAAGTCATTAAACTGTCGCCCAGATGAACATTTTCAACAGGGATCTCAGGGAATTGCATTGCAATATCGTAATGCGAGAAGTTCCAAAATCCCTTGACACCAAGCCGCACAAGCTGTTCTACTAACTTTTGTGCATGCTCATCAGGTATACACAGCACAGCAATATCGGGATGATACTCACGGCAGAATTCATCAAGACCGTTACTATTTCGCACGGGAAGTCCTCTGACTATCTGACCGACGCAAGACTCCTTCTGATCGAATATACCGATAAGATTAAAGCCTCGCTTCTCAAAATCCATATGGGCCGCAATCGCTCTGCCGAGATTACCTGCACCGATAATGATCGCAGAGAAATGAGCGTTAAGTCCCAATATATCACCTATCTGATCCCGCAAAAGCAGTACATTATATCCGTATCCTTGCTGACCGAAACCGCCGAAGCAGTTAAGATCCTGACGGATCTGTGATGCGGTAAGTCCCATTCTTTTTGAAAGTTCGCCGGAGGAAATACGCGTAACACCGCTGTCATAAAGCATATTTAAAAAGCGGTAATACCGCGGCAAGCGCTTAATAACTGCTTTTGAAATTTTATAATTAGCCACCTTTTTTCTAGTCACTCTCTTCACTCCTGATTTTTATCTTCGAATTATTTCACCCTTACAGTATAAAGATTTCCGCAATTCTCGGATGTCGGCAAAATCGTTTCGCCTTCATTCCAGAATTCAGGGTTGCTGCACAAACCGCCCTCGCCGAAGACAAATGTCTTATCATTATATTCAAAGCTTATCATATAGCTTTCAGAGTCAAAATACAATACTTCACCAAACTTTTCAAGATCTTCAGTATAAATCAGAGCAGAGAAGAGATAAAACTTTCTTCTCTCTTCTCCTTTTGCTCTTTGATATTTACTTATGCGTTTTCTTTTGTATAATTAAGTAGACCTCCAAGCAACAGCATCGAACGTTGGCGCTCGGTGAAGTCTATCTTAACATCAAAGGTCTTACCGCTGGTTTCATTCTTAACGGTAAATACATTATCGCCGTTTTTAATGGCATCCTTAATTCCGTCAAATACAAGGCTGTCGTCTTTATTGACAGCATCGTAATCAGCCTCGTTAACAAAGGTCATCGGGATGATACCTGCATTGATGAGATTGGCAACATGAATTCTTGCAAAGCTCTTTGCGATAACTGCTTTAACGCCTAGATAGAGCGGAACAAGTGCTGCATGCTCACGAGATGAGCCCTGACCGTAGTTAGAGCCGCCGATAATTATACTGCTGCCTGCTGCCTTGGCACGCTCTGCGAATTTTTCATCACATTGCTTGAAACAGAACTGTGAAAGATAAGGAATATTTGAACGGTACGGAAGAATTTTTGCACCTGCGGGCATAATATGGTCAGTAGTAATATTATCGCCCACTTTGAGAACAGCCGGTGCCTTGATGCACTGCTCAAGCTCTGTAGTTACAGGGAACGGCTTAATGTTAGGACCGCGCAGTATTTCAACACTTTCTGCCTCTTCTTCGCTTGCAGGTTCAACGATCATATTATCGTTTACAAGGAATTTCTCCGGCATTTCAATTGTCGGAGCAACACCAAGCTCTGTAGGATCAGTCAGAACACCGGTAAGTGCAGATGCTGCTGCTGTTTCGGGAGAAACAAGATAAATCTTGCCGTCGGCAGTACCGCTTCTGCCCTCAAAGTTACGGTTGAAGGTACGAAGTGAGATTCCTGCTGAATTAGGTGACTGACCCATGCCGATGCAAGGACCGCAAGCACATTCAAGCACACGCACACCTGCTGCGATAAGATCACTCAGAGCACCACACTGTGCGAGCATATTGAACACCTGTTTTGAGCCGGGAGCAACGCCTACAGATACATCGGGATGAACAGTCTTACCCTTAAGAATAGCTGCAACTGTGAGCATATCACGGAGTGATGAGTTGGTACAGGAGCCTATAAGTACCTGATCCACCTTGATCTTGCCGATCTCAGAAACCGATTTAACATTATCGGGCATATGCGGCATTGCTGCTGCTGGCTTCAAGGAAGAAAGATCAATTTCAATTACCTCATCATAAACTGCATCCTCATCAGCAAATACAGGTGTGTAATCCTCTTCTCTGCCCTGTGCTGCAAGAAATTGCTTTGTGATCTCGTCAGACGGGAATACAGAAGTTGACGCACCAAGCTCTGCACCCATATTTGTGATAGTAGCACGTTCGGGAACGGAGAGCGTTTTAACGCCCTCGCCGCCGTACTCGATTATTTTGCCTACGCCGCCCTTGACGGACATAATGCGAAGTACCTCAAGAATTACATCCTTTGCAGAAACGTAATCCGAAAGCTTACCTGTAAGATTGATTCGCACCATTTTGGGCATGGTGATATAATAAGTACCGCCGCCCATTGCAACAGCGACATCAAGACCGCCTGCACCGAACGCAAGCATACCGATACCGCCACCTGTAGGAGTATGGCTGTCTGATCCGATAAGGGTTTTACCGGGGATACCGAATCTTTCAAGATGTACCTGATGGCAGATACCGTTACCAGGTCTGCTGAAATATATACCGTGCTTTTTAGCAATCGAACCAATAAAACGGTGGTCATCTGCATTTTCAAAGCCTGTCTGCAAAGTGTTGTGATCTATATATGCTACCGAGCGTTCTGTTTTAACACGCTTTACACCCATAGCCTCGAATTCAAGATAAGCCATAGTGCCGGTTGCATCCTGTGTAAGAGTTTGGTCTATTCTAAGACCTACATCTGTGCCCTTGATCATTTCACCCTCAACAAGATGGGCCTTGATGATCTTTTCTGCAATAGTCATTCCCATATGTGAATCTCCTTATATAAAAATCAAAATTATAATTAGTTATTATAGCACAAAAGAATCAGAATGTCTATATTTTAACGAAATAAAATCGCAGCTTAATAAATAGCCATTGATTTTGTGCTGATGATATGGTATTATTTAATAGTATTAAATAAATTGTTTACTGTTTGTTTATTGAAAATGATATAAGTATGGTGTAAAATTAGCTTGTAAGGAGGGGTAATATGCTGGAATATTGGGATATACTTGATAAGAACGGGCGAAAAACCGGCAGAACTATTATCCGAGGCAATAAGCCCCTCACAAACGGCGAGTATCATCTTGTTGTGCACATCTGGGTAGTGAATGACCGTGGCGAATTTTTAATCCAGCGTCGCAGTAATGACCGACCGATGATGCCGGGAGAATGGGCAGCACACGGCGGTTCTGCACTATCCGGTGAGGGGTCGAGACATGCCGCTATCCGTGAATTGAATGAGGAACTCGGCATCCGTCCGCCGCGGCGTGAAATGGTGCATATCAGAAGAATGCTGCGTAAGTACTCACTCAATGATATTTGGGCGGTAAAATGCAATTGTGATATTGAGGATCTCCGTCTGCAAAAGGAAGAGGTCGATTGTGTCAAGTGGGTGACACAGATGGAATTAAAGGGAATGATAGAATGCGGACTGTTTCATAATTACGGCAGAAGCTATTTTGAAACAGTATTCTCAATTCCGCAAAAATTGATTAGCAGAGGTAAGTAATGGATAAATATAAAGATATGATATGTCCCGTTTGCGGACTCTCTCTGGAGGATGGCGAGGTCTGTGTATGTCCTGAATGCGGCGCACCGCATCACAGAGAGTGCTTTTTGCAAAACGGCAAGTGTTTTTATGACAATGCCCACGGCACTCCTGAGCAATGGACGATGCCGCAAGAGAAAGAAAAAGCACAGCATCATGTGTGTCCCAACTGCGGTATGCATATTGACATAAATGATGAAGACAACCGCTTCTGTCCAAAATGCGGTATTCATATCAAGAAAGACGGAGATTATCAGGACACACAGAGCGAATACGCTCAGCAGGGTGATGATCCACTCAATGACCGTGTAAATATCTTCTTTTCATCAAACGGATTTGACAAAAACGAGGACATCAACGGTTTCAAGCTTCAAAGAATAGCGGAATTTGTCGGCGTGAATGCGCTTCGCTATGTCCGCATCTTCCGTGACAACATAAAGCGCAGGGTATTTGTGCGCTGGAACTGGGCTGCGTTCCTTCTCCCTACCATGTGGCTTTTTTCACGCAAATGCTTTAAAACCGGTTGCATAAGTGCTGCATTTGATGTATTTACAATGGCAATGTGTACACTTGCTTTGCCTTCAAATTATCAACAGATAATGCAAAGCAACGAGCAAATGGCAGAATTCATGGGCAGCGAGCAGTTTATGACTCTTGCTGTTGTGGAAATGCTTATGATATCAGTGCGGGTGCTGTTTGGTCTTTTTGGTGACTGGATATATCGCAGAAAAGTGTTCTCTGCGCTCAGCGAACTAAAAAAGGAAGGCATTGAGGACAGTTATGAGATATACCGCAAGGGCGGTGTTAATTTCTTTTTGGCGGGTGCTGCATATTTTGTGACCGGCATTTTAGCTAATCTGCTAATACTACTGTTTGGATGAGGATATAATTATGGATAAAAATGTTGTACTTTGTGAAAATTGTAATACTGTAAATGACCAAAGCTCGCGCTTTTGCCGTTATTGCGGCAAGGAGCTTGTTACTCCTGTCACAGTTGAGCAAACTGATATCCCCGCTGCGTCACCGACAGAACCTGAAAACAAGTATGGTAATACATATACGAGCAATGAGATTCTCGGTGTGCCTGAAGCAGAGATGGCTGAATTTGTGGGCAAAAATTCTGATAAGGTGATGAAGAACTTTATCAGAATGCGTGATAAAAATTCAAAAATATCTTTTAACCTTCCTGTATTTTTATTGGGACTTTTAGTATCACCTATAATTGCAGCCGGTTGGTTTTTCTACCGCAGAATGAACAAGATCGGTGCAATAGTATTATGTATCGGTCTTTTGTTTACGGCGGCAGATATTGCAATTTCTGTCCCAACTATTGATGCAGTACGCGAGTTTGTTGAAGATATTGTAGAAATAAGCAAAGAAAACCTTGATGAAAACGGCGATTATCTTTCTCCTGAACATGAAGAGCAGTTTGATAGCGAGGCACTACACAGCTTTGAAGAGTTTGCTACAAAGGTTTCTGCAAACGGTGCATTATCGACCTTGCTCGGTGGCTGTATGATAGCATTTGTAATAATACTCTCATTAAGAGCAAACTATATGTATATGAGCTTTGCAGCAAGCAGGATAAAAAAGATAAAGCAAGCTATGCCGGATTATCCGATGCTTGCAATAAAAAATGCAGGGTCAACGGCAAAAGGCGGAATGATCGGCGTAATATGCGGATATATTGCTATTTATCTTATGCTTGCAGTAACGATCATTGTGCAGGTTTTGAGCACAGTACTTGAATTGATCTATTAGGGTATGATCAATTATTAATAAAACAATGGGGAGAAAAATTTTATGGGGACTATTAAAAAAGCGGTAATACCCGCAGCCGGACTGGGCACAAGAATACTACCGGCATCCAAGGCTGTTCCGAAGGAAATGCTGCCGATAGTAGACAAGCCTGCTATTCAGCATATCGTTGAAGAGGCGGCCGCTGCCGGAATTACCGACATACTCATCATTACCAATCGTGGCAAAAATGTAATTGAAGACCATTTTGACCATTCCTTTGAGCTTGAAACAAATTTGAGAGAAAAGCAAAAGCATGAAATGCTCAAAACTGTTGAAGCAGTATCACATATTGCAAACGTCTATTTTCTGCGTCAGGGCGAAACAGGTGGACTGGGTCATGCTGTGCTCAAGGCAAAATCCTTTGTTGGTGACGATCCGTTTGCTGTGCTTTACGGTGACGATGTTATCATAGGAGATGTGCCGGCTATCGGTGAACTTGCTGAGGTTTACGATCAGTACGGGCTCGGTGTTGTCGGTGTGAAGGAAGTACCGAGAGCAGATGTCAGCAAATACTGCTCATTAAAGGTTGACAAGATAAATGACAAGATAATGCGTGTTTCGGATATGATAGAAAAGCCAAAGGATGATGAGATAATGTCCTGCTATTCTATACTCGGCAGATGTATTTTGCCTGCTGAAATATTCACTATCCTTGAAAATACAGAGCGAGGCGCAGGCGGAGAACTTCAGCTCACAGATGCTATGAAAACGCTTGCTATTAAAAAAGGTATGATGGGTATTGATTTTTCCGGTACTCGCTATGATATGGGCAATAAGTTCAGCTATATGCAGGCAAATGTTGAAATGGCGCTTAAAAGCCCCGAATTCGGCAATGAATTCCGCAACTATATTAAGGAGCTGGCAAAAACACTTTAAAATGGATGATATTTTCGGTAAACTCTATAAACTTGCAAAGAACGATAAAGCGGTGCTTGATGCACTGTTTGAAACATATAATGCAGACGATCCGTTGGATGAATTCTGTAAATATGTAAATACACTAGGTTTCGATATCACCATCGGTGATATCATCACTATGGGCGAAGAATACACCTACAATCAGATGAAAAGCACAAATGGCGGCGGAGTTAATCTGTACGATTACTTTGATGACCCGTGGGAAATGTTCTTTGCTTCTCTTGAACACTTAAGATAGTATCCAAAAATGGTATGCACCCTAAAAGTCAGGAACTTTCGGGGTGCATATTTTAATTGGAAAATACTTAAGTTCTTACACTTAATAGGAGTTGATATTAAATTACTGTGAATTACAAAGCTGATAATATAACTTTACAATTAAAGCATTTTTAATAAAGCATGGATTTTTAAGATATTGCCCGATATCAAAAAAGCAAAGAACGACCTGTTTCCAGGTCGTTCTTTGCAAAAAAGAGTATCATTGAATATAGGAGTACAATATGAATCATGCATTATCGGGTGTTTCAACAACTATATCGGAAGGAGTTTCAACAGGATCAGGCTCGGTGGGTGTAGTATCCTCGCCAAGATAATAAGTAATTCCAACTAACTGTTTGCGGATGCTGAGCACATCTTTACCGTTGATCTTGCCGTCAAAATTAACGTCGGAATTATACTCGTCAATCTCACTTTCAAGTCCTACAATAGACGTGCGAAGCTCCAGCACGTCCTTGCCGTTAAAATTACCATCCTGATTTACATCACCTAATACACCAATGCTTTCAAATTTGTGATTGTTTTTAGCAGCATAATATTCAATATATGAATTCTCATAGCCGTAGAAAGTAACAGGGTTATAAGTGTAACTGAATGTAGCGTCTTCAATGTATGTTGTGCTTGGGGTTACAGTAACTTTTTCAAGGTAAACACAACAGAATGGAAGAGCCCGATTTATTGATTTGAGAGATTTCGGAAGCTCCAGCTCTTTTATTCCGTCACACCAACGCAAAAACAGCTAATAATTTCTTCATAATATTACCTCATTTGTAATTGTATTGTATCACACAACAGTGCAAAATACAATATAATTTTGTGTAAATAATATAATTTTATATGAAAAAGAGCATAAAATTTACCCCTTTACTTATATAGACAAGAAAAACATATAAAATCGGACAAGAATTTTTAAAAAAATTTAAAAATTTTTTAAAGCTGTTTTTAAGATTTGCTTGATATTATTCATTAACAACGATATACTTTTATATATACTATTTTCGGAGATGTACATTATGATATACACCGTTACATTGAACCCTGCGCTTGATTACTGTGTTTACACAGATAGTATTGTTATGGGTAAGACCAACCGTTCAAGCAAGGAAAATATCTTTTTCGGTGGCAAGGGAATAAATGTTTCAAGAGTACTCTGTGAGCTTGGCAAAGATAATACCGCTCTCGGCTTTGTTGCCGGCTTCACAGGGGATGCGTTGTGTGATGCTATTTGCAGTTTCGGTGTAAAAACCGATTTTATAAAGTTGCAAAGCGGTCTGACTCGCATAAATGTCAAGCTCAAAGCAGATGTCGAAACAGAGATAAATGCGCAAGGTCCTGACATCAGCTTAAATGATATAAAAAAGCTTTATGACAAGCTTGATAATTTGACCGGCGGTGATACTCTTGTTCTCGCCGGAAGCATACCGAAATCAATGCCGAAAGATATATACGAGCAGATAATGTCACGTCTTCGCTGCAAGGGTGTCCGTTTTGTTGTTGATGCATCGGGTGAGCTTTTGCAGAATACGTTGAAATATAGACCTTGGCTTATCAAGCCTAATAAAGATGAACTGCAGGAGCTTTGCAAAAGAAATTTAACCGACACCGAAGATATTGTTTTTGCGGCAAAGGAGTTGCAGGCACAAGGCGCTGTAAATGTACTTGTATCGCTCGGCAAGGACGGCGCTGTACTGGTTGATGAACATACTAAAGTACATATAAAACAAGCGATAAAAGGTAGCGCTATAAACACAGTAGGCTCAGGCGACTCAATGGTTGCAGGCTTTATTGCAGGTGCTGATAAGGGCTACGAAAACGCATTGTTGCTCGGTACTGTTTGCGGCGCCGCAACTGCTTTTTCTGCAGATCTTGCAACCAAAGAAAAAATTGATAATCTATTGACTGAAAAGGAGTAAATATAATGAAAGTATTAATTATCAACGGCAGTCCGAGACAAAACAGCAATACATCCATTGCCCTGGCTCAAATGGAAAAGGTATTTTTAAATAACAACATTGAAACCGAAACTGTGCAGATCGGTGCAAAGGATATCAGAGGCTGTGTTTCCTGCGGATATTGCTATAAAAACGGTAAATGCGCTATTGATGATATTGTAAACGAGGTAGCACCGAAATTTGAGAAGTGCGATGGGCTTGTAGTAGGCAGTCCTGTATATTATGCTTCTGCCAACGGTACGCTTATCTCTTTTCTTGACCGCTTGTTTTACAGCAGCTCATTTGATAAAACTATGAAAGTCGGTGCGGCCATTGCCGTTGCAAGACGCGGCGGTCTTTCATCTACATTTGATGAGCTGAACAAGTACTTCACTATCTCCGGTATGCCGGTGGCTTCGAGTCAATATTGGAACAGCGTCCACGGCAGAGCACCGGGCGATGCCGAACAAGACCTTGAAGGCTTGCAGACTATGAGAACTCTAGCTGAAAATATGTCGTTCCTTATTAAAAGCATTGCACTTGGCAAAGAAAAATACGGTCTTCCCGAAAAAGAGGAAAAAATATCAACACACTTTATAAGATGAAAAATCCGCCCGAATTTCTTCGGGCGGATTGTTTTGCTTTATAAAGTCAGCAATTACTTGCTTTCCTTAATTGCAGCCTGTCATGCTATACGCAAAAGAGGGAAAGGTATCTTTATATAAGTTTATTGCTGTTCAATAAACTTAGTCCAACTTTTAAGCTTAAACAAGCATAGTGTTGTTCCTATGAAAGCTATGATACACCAGCTTATAAGAACGGTATTCCAGCCGCTAAAATCAGCAATGGCCGCAAATCCGTAGGACGATATAGACGCTCCAATATAAGTAAAAGCATTAAGTATGCCTGAGAATGTTGAAACCATACCGAATTTTGCAAAGTTTTTAGGAATAAGGGAAATCAGCATATGATTCACTCCATGCATACAGCCTGAAATCATAGCCGAAAAAACAATAGTCATAAGTGCAGGGATTTTCAATCCAATCGCCAGTGGTACTGTTGCTGCAAAAGCCAGGCCGAACATAATTGCCGATGTTTTGATTTCGCTTTTGGTTTTATGATAAATTACATTAGAAATTAAAACACTTGCCATGCTTAAAACAGGCAGCAGCGCTGCGCTTAACACAGAAGAGGACTCGCTTAGCCCAAGCTGCTCATTCATTAAAGATGGAAGCCATGTCTGAATGCCATCTCTTAAAATGCCGTGTAAAGATATTGTGATAAATATCGGAATTAGTCCCGCTAGAGATATAATGCCCCATACAGATATTGTCTTTTCGTTCTGAGCTTTTGCTCTTGCCTCAGCTTTGCGTGTAGGGATATTCCTTGTAGCATAACCCCACACAATCATCATAATTACACCGAAGATGGCCATACATCTGAAAACGTTTCTCCAGTTTGCAATTTCAAGTATAATGGGCACAAAAAGATAAACGAAGATGGTGCCTGTTGATGCCGAAAGTCCGACACAGGTTATTGCATCTGAATATTTATCCACTCCAACTTGTTCAGAAACAAATCGTGTAAGCGGCGGCCAAAGCATTGCTTGACACACACCGTTTATGCACCATAAAACAGTTATTACAGCAATGTCAGAAGAAAAAGACACTGAAATATTGACTAAAATTGTTCCGAGCATAGCTACAGATATCATCTTTACGGGGGAATTTTTATCACCAATAAAACCGCAGATAACCTGACCTATTCCGTACGTAATAAAACTACCTGTAACTGCCGCAGACGCCATGGTATTAGAGATTTTAAGGTCTGATACAATGGCTACGAGAGAGGCAGAATAATTCAAACGCATTGCATAACTAAAAAAATAAACCAAAAAACCTAGAGAAACTATTGATTTGTATGATAATTTTTTTACACTGTTCAATTGTGATTGCCCCTTATTTGGAAAGATGTAAACCATTTTATATCATTTCCTATAATATTGCAATAGTTTTTAGTATACTAAATCCGCCCGAATTTCTTCGGGCGGATTGTTTTGCTTTATAAAGTCAGCAATTACTTGCTTTCCTTAATTGCAGCCTGTGCTGCTATCAGCAAAGGGGGGAAATCAATAAAAGTTTAATTGACATCCATAATTTCGTCTTCGCATATATCCCAATTATCATCTAACATTTTTCTCACAGCAGAATATTTTATTTCTTTCGGAACTACTTTGTGATGAAAGGGGCTGTTTGCAGATAATGGTTCAACAATTACCGTTTGTTTAGACGAAATAAAGGAAAGCTTATGTATATCAGTATATATAAATTCATTTCTTTGGCTTAACATAGCATCATTTATTTCTTTCATTAATTTAGCATCCCTTTGTGCTATTAATGCAAAATCAAAAGTCATAATCATACTTTTATTCCTCGCATAGCATAATCGTCAAGTATTTACCGATATTTTTTGTCTCTTGCCATTTCATATTACATTCGCCACATTCAAGATACCATTCGGGTATTTCTCCTGTAAAGCGAATGTGATTACGTCCTCCAAGTGTAAAGTGATTACCTTTTTCATCTTGGTAAACTGCACTTTTTTTGTGGTATATCGGGAGATGGTACAACTAAAAGGTGTCCGTTTTCCAAACCTGTTAGATTGAAAAATTCGGACAACACAATGCGGTAATATAATTTGCCATTAATTATTTTAGTTTTATCGCTTCTTTGCTTATATATTTGATATGCTTTTTCTACAGGGGACACAATCTCACCTCTTTGAGTTGTTGTAGTACAGCATCAGTCCGATAGGTGCACTTTTGTTTGTTAGGTATTATTTTCTTTCCTCTTGATTTCAGCACTTTTTAACTTCTGAAACTGTATTTTTACATATTCACAGTCAAATACATAGTCAATTCCTTGGTATACAAGGTAGCAGTATGCACTGAATATCCAGTTGTGTTCTGGTTCAAACCCGCAAAGTTGCACATCGCTAACACCCTCAAATTCCAGAGTGAGCAAAATTCCGTTATAATCCAAAGTCAATATGGCGGTTGAAGAATCATTTACACTGAACGCAACAACAGAACTGTCGTGGAACGAAAAATCTGCTATATCCACAAATTCCCCGACCAAGGAATATGCATGCTCAATCGATTCATTGGAGTGTGCAACCGTGAAAATATAGTTAAGCATATCGTACTGAACCCTTGCTTGAGTTATTTCCAGTTCGGTTGGTTTTTTATCCTCATTCTTTGCTTTTTCGTATTCCTCCATACACGGCTGTAGGTAATTCTTTAAAACATCAAAATCCCCTTGACGATGTAGGTGTTCGCTGGCCATCATATAGAGAATTCGTGCATACCAAAGGTGATTTTTCTGTGGAGAATCCGTAGCTAAACGGTAAGCTGTCCATAAATAGTAATACCCACGTCCTTCATCTCTACGCCAATACCCACCGTGTGGTTTCTTGGGACACCATAAACACCCCTGTGCTTTCTTATAGATTGAAATAATTTCTTCCCATTCTTTATTTATCATCTATATTGCCTCCTTTGCCCTTTGATAGTATTATAACACGCCATCTATCCAATAAAAAGGACTTTGTGCAAAAAATCCCCTCGGATTGCTCCGAGGGGATTCGTTATTGGGTTAATTAGTCCTTGATAGCAGCCTGTGCTGCTGACCGCAAAAGGGGGAAATTATTCAACAAGCATTTGATATATCTTTCGGCATAAACCGCTCACCTTATCAAAAGAATTGTTATCATATATTCTTCTGTTTAATTCTATCATTACAGATTGCACTCTATTATCGTTGAGATACTTTAGAGGCACTATCGAACCAGCAAATGGCTCGTTCACCTTTACGGTATAACCTGTAGATTTAAATGTATCAATTATAAACTGCGAGACAGCATCAACGCCATTATTTACCCCAATACAAATATCAGGAAAAGAGGATGGGTGGTAACCAGTATAGTTCATCTCATCGTGGAAACTATGGCAATCTAAAACAATACATTTACCGTATTCAGCAAGAGATTGGGCAACCTTTGTTTCAAGCGAAGAATGGTACTCATCGTAGATAGCAAGGCACTTGGCATATGTATCTTCGGACCGAGTGCGAAACTGTTTACTGTTGGGAGTGTGGGTATAATACAGACCCATACCTTTTAAGGCCATTGGCTCCTCATCGTCATTACGGTATCGCTCGGTATCAATGACCAATCGGCTCACTGTTGCAACCTGCTTGCTGTCGGCAGGAACAAACCCCCACAATTTATCCACATCCTTATCCACCATAAACCTAACCAACGAATCAAGTTCATCATTGGGTATGATAATATCATTATACGCCCATTTGGGAATAGCGGTGCTTGAATGCGGAATATTTAATATTACTTTTTCCATATCCTCACCTCTTAAATACATTATAGCACACCTTGGGTCCAATAAAAAGGACTTTGGAAAGAAAAATCCGCCCGATTTCTCGGGCGGATAGTTTTGCTTTATAAACCTAATTACTTAGATTCCTTGATAGCAGCCTGTGCAGCAGCAAGACGAGCAATCGGAACACGGAACGGTGAGCAAGATACATAGTTGAGGCCGATCTTATGGCAGAACTCAACACTTGACGGATCGCCACCGTGC
>JAFPAK010000185.1 GCA_017390825.1 Clostridia bacterium | reverse complement strand
GTACATTCCTACTACGGCACCAAATGCGATGAAAGCGTGATCGCCACCGCTGAATACGGTGCACCTCTGACGGCAGCCGTTGCTGACAAAAACGTAATGGGCGAGCGAAGGCGGGTTATATACCGGTCTTGCTCTTAGACCTTTTCAATTCGTGCAACTTCCTACGGGTGAAATGTTACTTGGTTCGTATCAATCGGAATTTGCAGTACGAATTTGGAAATCTACTGACAGCGGTGATACTTGGACAAAAGTATATAATGATACTGAGGGCACATACCAGCACGTACACCGTATGTATGTTGATACCTACCAAAATCCTGTTGCAATATACGCTGGCATGGACAGAGGCTCGGGGAGCAGGTTGTATGACGAAGAAACCAGCTCATATTATCACGTCAGTGGTGGCGTCCTTAAATCTGTCGATGGTGGTTCTACTTGGACTAATTTATATGCAGACCAGAAGGGAAAACCTCAAGCCGTCGACCACGGAGTAACTTATGCAGACGACGGCTACAGACTACTCGGGGGTGAAACAGGCATAGTAGGTGGAGCAAGTATTGTGCGTACTACTGATGATATTAACTTCACAGTAGTATTATCTACTGACCATGCTGTTTATGGCCCAGAGAAATTGAACGGATATCTATTTGCAGGTGGTTGCGGTAGCAACGGTGGAACAAGTGCAACATTATATATCTCTGACGATGAGGGTGTTACTTGGAAACAGATATATAGTGAGGAAGCCAATGCTGATAACACATTAGCTTCTGCTGGTATCAAAACTTTCTGCAAGGGTGTATTTGCGGGAACCGATTATGAGCAACTCATCGCTCATAATAACTGCTCGTCTGCACATAGACCGAGCAAGCGTATTTTCGCTGACGCAGACAGTTGGTATTCTGAAATCATTGTCGATGTTCCGGAAGGCACTAATTCCATAACTGTTGAAAGTGGGTATATGTGTCCTAATCTTTCTGTCATTAACAACGATGCCGAAAATGTTGGCGATGCAGTATTTGTTATGGATTTTAACGAAAATGGTAGATATCTTAAGGAAAAAGTTTCTGGAAATATATATAAAGGAGATCACTTGTTTACAAGCGGTGGTAGACATCTTGGTTATATATACCCTGACGTTAAATCTGCAACTGATATGAACGCAATAAAAATCAAGTCTCCGATGTTTGATACAGGTATCAAAAAGAAGTTAAATCTTAATGCTTCTGAGGTTGGTTTAACTATCTCGTTCTGGCTAAATAGTACCGTAAATGGAGCATTTGAAATTATTAGTGATGGTAGTAACATTCTGCACTTCGATGGTATGCACTTACGTTGTGATACAAGACACATTGGCTCACCACTTACAACCGAAGGTGGTAGATTTGTAAAAATAGATATCGTGTTTGATATTCCGAATAATCTCATAAAATCATACAAGAACGGAATTTGTGAAAATGAGATAACCGACCAAACTAAAATTGACCTCGTTGCTTCACTTTTAACGGGTGAAAAATACTATACACTGTTAAAGCGTTCATCTGATGATGATATTACGGCAATACAACATTTTGAAATTCGTCACGGAGTTCCTACGGATAAAGATGTGTATAACTCTTATTTTAGTGGTTTAACCGATAACTATTGATTAACTAAAGAAAGAAATAACGGATTAATCAACAATTGAGGCTTGATTGCGGGCTTTGTAAATAAGAAGCAAACACATTCACCGATAGCACGGGAACGATAGCCACATAAGGAGTGTACCCCTATGACAGAAATAATCGTTGCTATAATCGGCTTTGCGGGGGTAGTGGCGGCGGCGGTAATCGCCGTCGTCGCCTCCAACAAACGCCTTGAAAAGAAGTTTGATAAAATCGCAGAACACGACAAAGAACAATATCTCGCTATTCTCCGTTTAACCATAACGGCAGATCACGTTCCCGTTTCTGAACGGATAATAGCGGGTGATAAATACATAAAGTTAGGAGGCAACGGCGATGTAAAGGCTTATTACGAGCAGTTTTTGAAAGATCATCTAAAACAACAAGAGGAGGAATAAAAAAATGGAATTTGATTTTGGTATTGCAGGAGTAACGGCTATAACCGTTATATGTTATCTCGTAGCCGCAGGAATAAAGGCTACGCCTCTTGACAACAAGTGGCTTCCTCTTATCTGCGGTCTTCTCGGCGGTGGACTTGGTGTTGCGGGTATGTTCGCAATGCCCGAGTTCCCTACACACGATATAATGTCCTCTGTTGCTGTCGGTATTGTTTCCGGCTTGGCGGCAACGGGCATAGATCAGGTATACAAACAGCTTACCCCGAAGAAAGAGGGGGAATAAGCTATGGCAATTAAAATCTGTCTTGACGCGGGGCATTATGCGAAATATAACCGAAGCCCCGCGAACAAGAATTACTATGAATCTGATATGACGTGGAAGCTCCACTTGCTTCTGAAAAAGTATTTGGAGGAATATGGTTTCATAGTTTCACAGACCCGTTCCGATAAAAACACCGACCTTGGGCTTGTTGCCCGTGGCAAGAAATCAAAAGGGTGCGATCTGTTCCTTTCCCTGCACTCAAACGCGCTTACAAACGATGTGAACGATAACGTGGACTATCCC
>JAFPAK010000022.1 GCA_017390825.1 Clostridia bacterium | reverse complement strand
TTTTCAATAACACAGTCCGGCTTTACATTGCAGAACATCGAAATCTTTTTGAATATGGACTCTTCTAACGGCTCATCACAACGAAGCACCACTATATTCGGATTGATTCCCATCCCTTGCAGTTCTTTTACTGAATGCTGCGTAGGTTTTGATTTATGTTCATCCGAGCCTCTGAGAAACGGAACCAATGTCACATGAATAAAAAGACTGTTTTCTCTGCCAACTTCAAGCGAAATCTGGCGTACTGCTTCAATAAATGGCTGCGATTCAATGTCACCGATTGTTCCGCCGATTTCGGTAATAACCACGTCTGCGTTTGTTTTCCTGCCTACGCTGTAAACAAATTCCTTGATTTCATTCGTAATGTGAGGAATAACCTGTACTGTCGATCCGAGATATTCACCACGACGTTCCTTATTAAGTACGTTCCAATAAACCTTACCGGTGGTGAGGTTGGAGTATTTATTAAGATCTTCATCAATGAAACGTTCGTAATGTCCGAGATCAAGGTCAGTCTCGGCTCCGTCCTCGGTAACATATACTTCACCGTGCTGATAGGGGCTCATTGTACCGGGATCAACATTGATGTACGGATCAAGCTTTTGTGCCGCAACCTTGAGACCGCGTGCTTTTAATAATCTTCCTAAGGAGGCAGCGGTAATACCCTTACCAAGACCGGATACAACGCCTCCCGTAACAAATATATATTTCGTCATAAACTCACTCCCATTCCACCGTTGCCGGAGGTTTTGATGTTATATCATATACCACTCTTGTGATGCCCTTTATTTCATTCGTAATTCGGCTGCTGGCTTTCTCAAGCACCTCATACGGAAGCCTGGTCCATTCTGCTGTCATAAAGTCATCGGTTGTGACAGCTCGCAGTGCTACTGTATAACCGTAGGTTCGGGCATCACCCATAACGCCAACGCTTCTGAGGTCTGTCATAACAGCAAAATACTGATTCGTGCTGCCCTCAAGTCCTGCGCCTACAATTTCCTCACGGAAAATAGCATCAGCTTCTCTGAGCAGTTCCAGTTTTTCCTTCGTGATTTCACCAATCACTCGCACAGCAAGACCGGGGCCGGGGAACGGCTGACGCCACACCAGCTCGTGTGGGATACCAAGTTTTGTCCCGGTTTCCCGTACTTCGTCCTTAAACAGATCTCTGAGTGGTTCCACTATTTTCTCAAACGCAATAACATCAGGAAGTCCGCCGACATTATGATGACTTTTGATAACAGCCGAATCTCCTTTTCCGCTTTCAATCACATCGGGATAGATGGTGCCCTGTACCAAAACATCCATTTTCCCAAGCTTCTTTGCCACGTCTTCAAATACACGGATAAACTCTTCACCAATGATTTTCCGTTTTTGCTCCGGCTCGGTAACACCTTTTAATTTATCAAGAAATCTATCCTCAGCATTTACTCTTATCAGATTGATTCCGAACTGTTTGCCAAAGGTATTTTCTACAAAATCGCCCTCATTCTTTCTAAGAAGCCCGTGATCCACAAACACACAGGTTAGATTGCTTCCAATTGCTTTATGCAGAAGAACTGCGGCAACCGATGAGTCTACACCACCTGAAAGTGCAAGAAGTACCTTTTTTCCTGCAAGAGATTTTCTATACTTTTCCACGGAAGTTTCCACAAAATTCTCCACTTTCCAGTCTGCCTTGCAACCGCAGACAGCAAAAAGGAAATTGTGAAGCATTTGCTTACCGTAAACAGTATGCGTAACCTCCGGATGAAATTGCACGCCGTAGAGCTTACGGCTCTCGTCGCACATAGCGGCACAAGGGCATTTCGAGGTATTGGCAATGACACGAAAACCTTTTGGCGGTGTTTTCACATAGTCGGTATGGCTCATCCAGCAAATGCTTTCGCCCGGGGCTCCGTCAAACAGGACATTATCTGATGTGAACACAGTGGTTTTACCGTATTCGCTGCTGTTTTCTGCAGATGTAATTTCACCGCCTGCCATATATGCCATAAGTTGATGACCGTAACAAATTCCGAGGATCGGGATTCCCAAATTTAATATAGTGGGGGCATAATGCGGCGAAGTATCATCATATACACTGTTCGGTCCGCCGGTAAAAATGATTCCCTTATAACCGATTTCTTTGATTTCTTCGGGTGTAATTTTATTGTAGGGTTTGATTTCAGCATATACCTGCTCCGAACGCACACGGCGTGCAATGAGCTGGTTATACTGACCGCCGAAATCCAAAACAAGAATCTTATCCACTGTGTTCACCTCTTTCTTATAAGTTGATTTCTGCTGATTTTCCGTCAGCATCCGCAAGAAGCGGCTTGACCTTCTCTACAAATGCCGTTACCTGTTCGGGGCATCTGCCGATATACAAGGCGGGGTTAAGCAGCTCCGTCATTTCCGCTTCGGTAAGACCGAATTCCTTCTCCGCTGCAAGTCGTGCAAGCAGGTCGCATTCTTCGCCGTCTTTCATCTTTGCAGTCGCTTCCATGGAGCATCTGCGGATGATTTCGTGAATTTCCTGACGGTCACCGCCGCGCTTGACTGCCTCCATCATCAGATTTTCGGTTGCGATAAAAGGCAGATATTCCTTTACGGTCTTTTCGATGATCTTCTCGTTTACATGAAGTCCATCGGTAACATTCTGCGCCAGTCTCAGAATCGCATCGGCACAGAGAAAGCCTTCAGGCAGAGAAATACGGCGGTTCGCCGAGTCGTCCAAGGTTCTTTCAAGCCATTGTGTGGACGCAGTCATCGGTGCATTCATCGCATCCGCCATAAGGTATCTCGCCAGGGAGCAGATACGCTCACTGCGCATCGGGTTACGCTTATATGCCATTGCTGAGGAGCCGATCTGATTCTTTTCAAAGGGTTCTTCTACCTGACGGTCATGCTGCAGAAGACGGATATCGTTTGCCATACGGTAACAGCTCTGTGCCACAGAGGAAAGTGCGTTCAGGATACGGCTGTCCACCTTGCGGGGATAGGTCTGACCTGCTACATCGAAGCATTCGTCAAAACCGAAGTCTGC
>JAFPAK010000184.1 GCA_017390825.1 Clostridia bacterium | reverse complement strand
TATCTTTTTTTACAAAAATAATTATGGCAACAAGCGCAAGCAGTGCAATAATCAACGTCGGCAATACAACCGCACTGCTCAAGTATGATATATGCGAGAAAACCAACGAGTTTTCAATAGGTGTCGGATATTCGAAACCTATAAGTTTTATTCCCTGTGCTAACAACGTTTCTTCATCAGAATACGCTTGTTCCTCTGCATCATAATAATAAATTTGAGGTTCAAATGCCTCTTCATCAAAGTAATCGTACTCCGGGTCACCCATCAAATAGTCCGGATAGAAATTTGTCCGTAATTCAACACAAGTATTCTCATCCTCTTTGAGTATATAAATTGTATTATTTTCTCCCCTATTACCGATTTCACCCACATACATACGGGATTTAGTATTTGCAAATCCGTCATTTTTGACAAATCGAGCCCTGTAAACATCATTAATTGTCACAGTCTCACCATCAAGCTCGTACGTAATCGAAAAAAGAAATTCACCTTCGGTTGTTGTCGGTTTCTTAGCTATGCTACTAATAACCATATAAGTTGCCGAAGCTAAAATTGCTGCAATAAGAATAATTGTCGGTATAAACAATTTTTTGTTTTTCATAATTATGAGCCTTTCTGACATTAATTAAAAAGCTAAGGTATCTACCTTACTAAGTAATATCGTCAACATTTCTTTGCATCTGGCAATTTTTGCAGGACTGTCCGCCTCTTCAGGACGGCGAATAGCACGACGAAGCATACGGGTATATCCGATGATCATCGCCTTTTCTGCAACGTTTCTACACACTTCCTCATCCTCAGTACCAAGATACATTTTAAGAGACATATCCCAAAACTTTTCTGCCGATTCGTGGGTGTATCCGAAAAATTTCATTGTTACCTGATGGTCAAGCTCGGAATAACCGATGAACGCATTAAACATGGAGCCCAGTTCAAATACAGGGTGTCCCATACAGAGAGTGTCCATATCGATAAGCAGAGGCTCGCCGTTTTGTACCATAATGTTATTGGTGTGATAATCTCCGTGCATCAGGGTGTTCTGCTTAGGAACAGCTTCGACTAAAGCACGAAGCTTTTTGCCTTTCTCTTCAGGAAGATGAGGTGCCACAAAGTCTGCCCAAGCAAGAGCGGTTTCCTTCATATCGGGAACTTCGCCATCTTCCACTTCGATAGCGTGAATGCTTTTAAGCATATCAATGTAATATTTAGCCGCTTCGGACATATCATCCGGGTTATTGCGAATAAGCTTTGTTACGCTAACTGCATTTAAAAGTTCTGTAACAGTACCGTAGCCATCATCCACACGAACGATGCCGTAAGGAATTGCGGTATTGATTCCGAGAACAAATGCCTTTCTTGCATTTTCACGTTCTTGCTTAATCTCAGGAAGAGCGTCCTTTGCAAAATAAGTTTTGAGTATGGTTTCATCATCATAGCGGTAGACAGCACCATTTGCCCCCTTTGCAATAAACTCACACCCCTGTGTGCTCATTCGCTGGTAAGCCTTTTCAATCGTAACCATATCGGTAAAGCCGGTCATATCAAATACCTCATAAACATCAGCCGCAACATTGATGATCGCGAGTTTAGGTTCTTCTTTTCTAAGTCGCAGAATAACACGCAGGCCCGCAGAAGAGATGTATTCAAGCTTGTCGGCATCAAGCACGGTATGCTTTTCGGGGTTGTTATTTTTAATACTGAAAATTTTCTCTTCAGCCTCAGCTGAATTGGAAGCATCGACTCTTCCTTCTACAGCAATATACAAAATATCTTTGTCTATACGATAAGTAACATTCATCATTTTATTCTCCTTTTCCAAACACAAGTTCTGTAAGCGTTTTGTATTCAATCCATGCCGAAGTGTCGCAGAGCGCCTTTGTCAGCGTGGCGATTGAGCGATAATACCAAGCCTGCTCGTCTGCATCCTTTTGGTTAAATCTCTGCCACATCGCATTGCCTTCAATCTTGAAATCACGGTAGATGGCACGCATATTGGCCAGTTTGTCTCCGAGCCATACCATCAACACACCGATGTCCTCTGTATTTTGCAAAACTGTAAGAGATTCTTCTTTGCGAATACGCCAGGTTGATTCCGGCGGCAAATCGGCCCGTTTATCCTCCGTTTCAGACTCTACAAGTTCACGCACACGTCTTCCGAATTTTTCCTCAATTTCTCTGATGGTGATATTTGTATCCTCCACAACGTCATGGAGAACGGCTGCTGCGATTAAATATTGATCATCCGTCATTGTACCGACAATAACTGCCGCTTCCATCGGATGCAAAATGTATGGTGCATCATTTTTTTTGCGTCGCATTCCGTCATGAGCCTTTACTGCAAATGCGATAGCCTCGCTTACAAGCTCCATTATTCAATCACCAAAATATCGGCAAAACCGGTCATTTCAAATACTTCCATAACTTCCTCACAAACACCGGTTACTTTCATTGAACCGATCTTCTGCATTTTCTTTTGTGCAGCAAGTAAAACACGAAGTCCTGCGCTAGAGATATACTCCATGCCTTTTACGTCAAGAATAAGATTTTTGGCATTTCCAATATCCTCGTTAATGGTTTTATCAAGCGCAGGGGCAGTAATGGTATCGAGTCTTCCCACAATCTCGATAATGGTTTCTTCTTCAGATTTCATAATTTCAATCGTCATACAGTTAAATCTCCTTTATATTTTTTTGATCATAGTTAAAATATTCTCGTTGTTTTCATAGGAATAACTAAGTAAATCCATAGTTTTCTTGGCAATAAAGATGCCCAGGCCGCCTATTTCACGTTCTGTAGCCGAGAGTGTGATGTCCGGATCCGGTTTCTTCAGCGGATCAAAAGGAATACCCTTATCCGTGATGCGGAAAGTAACAGTCCGATTTTCTTCATCAAATCCAATGTACAGTGTCGTATCACCAACACTTTCCGGATAGGCATAATGAGCAACATTGACAAACACTTCTTCAACAGCCACACAGATTGCCATTTGAATTTTCATAGGACACTCAAAGCTTCCAAGAGTTTCCTCTACAAAACCAAGCACATCAGACAACGATTCGATTTTTGCAGGGAATGTTTTATTCGTCATACACACACCTCTTTTTTTCGGTTTATAATCAAGCATCAACATAGTAATATCGTCAAACTGCGGTGCTTCACCTACAAATTCATCGATATTGCCCTTTAGGGCCGGTAAAATATTCGTAGCTTTCATAAAAGCGTTTTGATTCATAAAAGCTAACAGCCTCTCCTCTCCATAAAGCTTGTTGTCTGCATTTGTGGCTTCAGGCACACCGTCCGTGTAAAGAAACAGTCTGTCACCGGGTGCCAGTATAATTTCGCCGGTTCTGTAACGAACCCCCTCCATGCCGGCAAGAACAAAGCCTGCGCGAGTCTTTAGATATTCAAACGAACCGTCTGCACGCTTCAAGAGGGGTGGATTGTGGCCTGCGTTAGCAAACTGTACGTTGCCGGTAGTCAAATCCAAAATTCCCATCCATGCCGTCACAAACATACCAGAGTCATTGTTTTCACAAAGTTTTTCATTTGCTTTTGTGAAAATATCGTTTACTGCCATACCACTTTCAGCAAGGTCTTTGATAATAGTCTTAGCTGTCATCATAAACATTGCGGCAGGAATTCCTTTACCCGAAACGTCGGCAGCAAGGAAAGCAACGGTTGTATCGTTTAATTTGTAGAAATCATAAAAGTCACCGCCTACTTCCTTCGCTGCAATCATCTGCGCATAGATGTTATAATCCTCACTGGATGGGAAGTTAGTCGGAAGCGCAGAAAGCTGAATTTGCTTTGCATATTCCAGTTCCCTATCAATGCGTGCAGCGGCTTCGGCAATATACCTCTTCAAGGTAGCAACGGTGGAGTTGATATCGTCTGACAGTGAGGCAAATTCCGCATTCGAACGCACGTCTACAGTAACACTTAAATCACCATCTGTAATCTGTGCGAGGGTAT
>JAFPAK010000183.1 GCA_017390825.1 Clostridia bacterium | reverse complement strand
CTTGCAAAAAATCTTGCAGGGAATGGATTCTATTTTGGTCATACAACTCCGCCTTATTAAAAACGAGTTGGCAAAACGCATAAAGCGATAGTTCTTGACGTTCTTGTAAAAAATCATAAACGCCTTTGTAAATGATTTTTTCTCGTGCGTCTTCTGTTTTCTTGTGTTTCGGTGTTTTTACGTTGTAATACTGCTTACCCGTGTAATAGTTTATACGCCCTATTGGGCAACCCATTTGTCGTGCAATCTCAGCTTTTGTCATTCCACTGTAAAACAAGCTTTGAATTTCCTTGATTTGTGCTTCGGTCATTTTTCTCACCTCTCTGTTTTAGCCTGTAACGCCCCAAATTTGCGTTTTGTAGTCGGGGTATGAAATTATACCGCCGATAAATAAAAATCAAAATTTAGGGCATTAGCGGCGATTTCTGCGTTATTATTTGTTATCCTTCGCCGCAACGCAAAACGCAGCGACCGCAAAACCAATTGTACCGCCTAAAAGCAAGCCGATTAAAAAGTTAATCATCTGTATCACTCCAGTACGGATTTAGCATTTTCATAAACCTCGGAAAATCATCAAGCCACTTTTTTAATTCGTCAAGCGTGTTGATGTTTCTGAACCCTGTATGAAAAACCTCTCTGCCCTCTGAATTTTGCACCGCAAGGCTTGACTTTCCGTATAAAATCCCAGTGTATCCATTAGAATGCGTATAACTGATATTTTTACTCATTTTCTCACCCTTTCTAAAATTGCACATTAAACATTGTTTCAGTTCGTTCATTTTTGGGCAACTCAAAGAGTGTTGAAAATCCCATTGAATTATTTTCCTCATTGAAACAATGATAAACCGCCTTAGCCTGTCTTGTAAGTGTATTTCCGTGTATAACAACAGCATTTATTCCACGAATTAAAAGATTGAACAACAAAAAAGGAATTGTCTTGTCGCTAAGCTCTTCACAAATATACAAACAACTCAACGGATTGTAGTTCCAAATAGCGCACTTTTGATGTTCTTTGTACCAATGTGCAATAATTGTACTTCCCGTACCTGCCGCAGGCTCATAAATAATACCCTCTTGTCGTTCTTCTTTATCTCCGAAAATCTCAGCCATAAGATTTGATACACACGTTGGTGTGAAATCCTGCTTATTGTTTTTTCTGTCTGCGTGCTCTTCCTCAAAATAATCATTAAACCATTCACGAGAAAAATCGTAATCAAACAATTTCATAAATTTGAAGTAATACTGTTTTGCTATTTCGGGATCTCGTATGATAGACATCATCTTTTCAGGTGCTTGATAACTGTCAGAAATGTCTAAAATTCGATTGATTTCAGACAACAAATTTCTTGTGACTTTCTTTGACATTCTCGGTTGTACTCCTTGCATATATAGTAGTTGTTTCAATGTTGCTGTGTCCTAACATCTGACTTACTTGTTCTAATGGCATTCCACGATTTAATGCTAATGTCGCCGCTGTTCTTCTAAACCTGTGCGGATGAACATTAGGTACTTTCGCTCTTTGCCCGATTTCACGAATTATTTTTTCGATACTGCCTTTTGACAGTTTATTGTGAGGTAGCTTTTGAGAACAAAAAAGATAGTCGGATTCAAAATTTTTTGTTTCCTGCAATTTTTGTATAGACATCAAAGCACGAGCATTCAAATACACTATTCTTTCTTTGTTACCTTTGCCCAAAACCAAAACTTCATCGCCGTTTATATCGGTTAATTTCATTCCTGCCAATTCAGCACAACGCACTCCCGTAGAATAAAGTACTTCTATCATCGCACGTTCTCTCGAATCTTTGCAAGCATCTCTCAGTTTTTCCATTTCCAGCTCTGTAAAAGCTTTTTTAACAAGTTTCGGAGTTTTAATCTGTTTAATTGCCGCCATCGGATTTTTTAAAATATAATCCTCCGCTTGGCACCACGAAAAGAAACTATTCAAAACTCTACGTTCATTGTTCAAAGTTGCTTTTGAAATATCAGGTTTATCGATTTGTCGCCTTGCTATGTAAAATCTAATGTCATTAGTAGTTACTTTATCAAGTTCAATGGTTATCATATCAAAAAAATGTTGCAAAACAAAACCGTAATATTTCAAAGAATTATCGGAAAGTCCTTCAACTTTTTTCGAGATGAAAAACATTTGTAGTGCTTTGGTTTTCAAATCCTGATTAACATTTGCCAACTCGTTTGTATGTGGTTTCAAATCATAATCTCTAAGAACATAATGCAGTGCATTTTCCACTTTGTCTATATTTTCGCAATTAAAGCAATTCAGAAGACCAATAACCCTATTGACAACCTGAGTTTCGATATTTTCCAAACTATCACCTACTTTCTAAAATTGCTATAAATCGCCTGTAAGCCGTTTTACCCTCAAAAGGTAAAATTACTCGCATGAATTGTTTTCGCCCGAATTCGGGACATTGTCGTTGATTTCAGAGGGATTCTCGGTGTATCGGGTGTTCCACTTTTCCAAAACTCTATCTTTGCAGCATTCCAGTTCGTCCCAAGTACATAGTCCTGCAATTATATCTAACCTTTCAACATTACATCTGTCACACTTGATTTTTACATAAATCCTCTCCGCAGATGAATTTATTAGCAGGAAAGGCTTTGCATCACAAAACGGACACGGCTTCGACTTAGCTTTAATCATCGTTATCACTCCAGTCTAAAGCTTGACCACAGTCGGGACAGTAGTTCGCTCTCCATTCTCCGTCTCGAACTATTGCCGAACAGTCACAACAAATTCTAAATTCATTACCCATAAAATCAATTCCAGATAACGGCTTTTTCGGTATCTGCTTATCTATCGCCACAATAGCCAAATTTAACGCTGCGAATTTTGCGAATTTTGACTCCAATCGTTTTTTCTGTGCTGCACTTGACACGCTGTGTGCAATAGTTACAGCCATCAGCTCACCATTAAGGAATTTTCTTGCTCCTTTAAACGTCATTTTCTCAATCTCCTTTCAACAGTTCGGGGTTGTCGTGAATGTTGCCGATAACCTCAATTACGCTTATTTCGGAATTTTCTTCGTTATAATTCGAATACAACTCCAATAACGAAACAAAATTGTCATTGTGACAAAACCTCGGCTTATTGTTGCATCCTGTAACGGATGCTATTTCACTTGCAAGATAATCATAATCTATTTGTTGGCGGCACCTAATGCCGAAAGCTCCGCACTCATACACGATTTCGCCGATTGCAATGTCAAAGAGCTTTACCACATCCCCCTCAAAAATCTTTGTCAACCCGTTCTTGTCGGTTAAGCCTGTGTACTGCCCAACCGTTTCAGGTTTTACCATCCACGAATTATGACATTCAGGCACATAAATAAACGTGTCGCAATTCGGAGTAAATATAAGAGTTGCTTTTCCGCTCTCTCGTTCTCTTTTGTTAATATCTGATTTGTAAAAGTCTCCATACAGCCAACCGTTGTGTTCTTGTAAGTCTTTACCTCTAAACAAAATCTCTCTCATTTGAGATATCCTCCTTTTGTAACTCCATTCACAAACGCACCAAATGAAAGTGCACTGTTAAGCTTGTTATTGTCCGCATCCGGATAACTATTCTTCTTTCTGCAAATATGCTCCCTGTCGGGTTCAAAAGCTTCGCCGCATTTGTCACAAATGCATACCGTGAACTGATCCCACGGCTTACGTTCGTTTTGTCTCATTCCGCTTCGTCCTCCATTTTAGCGCCGCAATTCGGGCAATAATTCATATTTTTGCAACACAATGTGCTATAATTCCCTTCACTTGCTACCAACGGGAACCGAGATTTACAATTGGTGCAAACATATTCGGGCAAAAACTGTGTTGTATCCAGTATCCACCGTCCTATTTTCTGCTGAACGCTCGGCACTTCTTCGATAATATACTCTTTGAAATAGCAAGGCAAATAAAGTTCTTGTTGGTCTAACTTGTTGAGCTTATTTAATACCTCTTGTCTGCTGATTAAATCATCGTTCATTTTCGTACCCCTCCATCTTCGCCCCGCACTCAAAACAAAACGGAAAATTTCCTGCACGATTTTCTGCCCCACATACCGAGCATACAGCAATAGTGCTGTTAAAACGGTCTTTTTTGACGATCCATTTCCCTGTTTTTTCGGCTCGTTTGTTCCAAGCGGCTATTGCGTCTTGTTTAGTGAAATGTCTATAACCGCAGTTTGCTCCACATCCAGCGTCATCGCCAGATGTATTGCAAATCACTGTGTATTGTTTAATATCTGTATCATCGAGCCGCCGAATTACCTCGTGAATACTCAATGTATCACTCCGTCCGCAGAACGGACAAGGTTTTAATTCGATTTTGTTCATTTTTTTAGTCATCATTTCGTAAAATTTACTTTTTGCCGCTATCACATCTTCCTGTTCAAGATTATCGTCAAAACGTATAACCTTTACAAGCTCGCCTTTGCAGACATCCGTGCAGCATTTACCATTGTGGTTTGCTACACAGTTGATTTTTTTGCACTCCATTATCCCAACCCCTTTAATTTCTTTGTTTTCAAATTTGTCCTCAATCTGCTTTCCATTATCACATTATCAACTAATGCTTAAAATGCGTGTTGTTTCGTTCATTATGTGATAATGATGTTGTGGGTTTTGTATGTTTTCATCAACCCATACACGTTCATTCTCTTTCCCCCCTAATCTTCCACAGGGCACATACGACACGGCTTTCCGTCCGAACTTGACGGCGGCGCATAACGGCATAAATCACAAGGTGTTTTTGTTTTTTTATCCGTCAACCCGAGCAGATAATCGGCAGACACATTGTAATGCTTTGCTATTGCTATGATCGCACGTGTGCTCGGGTTTCTTTTGGCTTTTTCGTAACGACAAATTTCAGTCGTAGATATATTTATTTCTTTTGCAAGCTCCCATTGTTTCTCATTTGCTTTCTCTCTCAGCTCCTTTATCCGTTCGCCGAAAATGTTGTTATTACTCATTTTTTTACTCCCTTCATCTCACCGAGTGCATACCTCTCAAATTCGGCTCGTTCATCGTCCGAGAGCGGTATGTGTTTTGGTATTTTTTTATATTTTTTGTATCGCTCGTAAAGTTCGCTATATGGTTTTTGAGATATGTTTATTCTGTACCCGTAGTCTTTTTTCATTCGTCCTCACTACACATTCTTACTTCTACTCTTTCTACTCCCTTGATCGCAAAATATTTGTTCGCACTCAGCGAAACAATTTGTTTGTCATCTGCGTATGCAACACCGTTCAAGCCGTCAAGAACAATTTTGCAAATGTTGTCAATATCAGGTTTTTTTGTCGGAGACGTTTTTTTCTTGTCCGTTGCCGTTTTTTTATAATATACGTCAATCTCGATTATTACGCCACCACTTTCGATTTTCTCACCGCCTGCAGCTATAAAAGCGTTTTTAATCTGCTTTTCATAATCTGCCGTTTGTTTTGGGGTGTATGCGTGACCGTTTGCAAACCTCGGTCTTGCTTTGCCCTGCGGCTTTCCGTAAATTGTAAAAGCTGTCAATCTTCATCACCTCCGAATATTTTTTCTATTTCGGGGTAGTGTTTGCCTGTTTTCTCCCAATAGCATGCTCTTCGGTTCTCATATGTGTCACCGTAATTGCATAGTCCCCTCGTTGCACAGTTTGACACTCCGGCGAACATTGTTCCCTCTTTTGTTTCTTTCACTGCTGTTACAATTAACGTAAAATCAGGTTTCAATATGTTTCTTACCACGTCCCCTACTCTGATTTTGTCCTTATCTTCAAAATCGGGGCATTTTATAACAGCGTTGGTGAACTTGCCAAATTCGCACCTGTTAACATCTATTTTACATTCCTTTGTGCAGCGTGGACATAGATTGCTTTTAAGCTCTTCGGCTTTTGCTTTTTCGTATAAGTCAAGTTTTTCTTGAATTTCACGGGGGTCGAATTTTTCTATAACGTTCTCCGTGAAATTCTGCCCGAATACTTCTTTGCGATCCCTAACGGTCATATGCAGTAATGTTTTCAGAATCTTTTTGTAACTCTCGCAAGCTTTTGCAAAACCTGCTTTGTAAGCTTCGTTATATTTTTCAGCCCTTGTAAATTTGTCAAGCATTTCTTCTGTTATATATGTTACACCATTTAGACAATACTTAAAATTTCCAAGTCCGACTTTACAATTAGAGTCTGTAATCTCAACAATAAACATATCGCCTTTTTTATACTTACACATTTTTGTTACCTCCGTTAAACAAATTTCTCAATCTGAAATTTTTCGTTTTGTCGTTTTTAACGTCAATGCGAAATTCTCCTGCATTTTCGATAATTCGACTTGCAACAGCTTCGTCAACTTCTAAAAGTTCAAAAGCTGTTTTCTCACTGCTGATGACCGTTATTAAATCATTTTGGTTGTATCTATAATTCAGAATTTCAAAAGCTATGTTAATATCAGCCGTTGTTGGTGTTTTGCCCTTTTCGGTTTTAAATAAATCGTCAATGTATAAAACATCAACCGTTTTAAACGCTTTCATTTTGCCTTCGTACTCATAAGCGTTCATTACGTTCGCTTTTAAGTTTGTAACATCTTCTCGCCATTGCATATACAGTGTAGGCTTGTTTTGCTTTGTAAGCAGTTCTCCAACTATCGCCGTACAAATATGGGTTTTGCCGCACCCTACTTGACCGCCAAAGTAAAACCATTTGACCCCGTCTGTGTTTTTTTCAATCTCTTTCAAAAACATCTGTGCCTTTGCATAGACAAATCT
>JAFPAK010000182.1 GCA_017390825.1 Clostridia bacterium | reverse complement strand
GAAATGGAAAGAAAAATTGAAAACAGAAATAAGGAGAAATCACGATGAAAAATATGCAAAAACTTGATGTAACAAAATTAAAGGAATTTCAGAACCATCCTTACAAGGTAAAGCACGATGATGAAATGGAAATGCTGATTGAGAGCATAAAGGAGCACGGAATTTTATCTCCTATCATCGTCAGACCACTTGAAAATGATGAATACGAAATAATCTCAGGACACAGAAGATTGTTTGCAAGTAAACGAGCAGGGCTTACAGAAGTTCCTGCTCTTGTTGTTGAAATGGACAGAGATAATGCGGCAATAGCTCTTGTTGACAGTAATCTGCACAGAGATAACATTTCACCGAGCGAAAAAGCCTTTGCCTACAAATTAAAAATGGAAGCAATGAGCAGACAAGGACACAGGACAGATTTAACTTCGGGACAACTTGTCCCAAAGTCGGATGACAACAGAACATCTGCTGAAATCGGTGAGCCATACGGAGAAAGCTATAAGACAGTACAAAGATACATACGGCTTACTTATCTACACCCAAAGCTTTTAGAATATGTGGACGAAGGTCGAATTGCATTTACTCCGGCAGTTGAGCTTTCATACCTTAATGACATTGAGCAACAAGACTTAATACAAACCATTGAGAGCGAGGATTGCACACCATCATTATCTCAGGCGGTGCGTATGAAAAAGCTAAGTCAGCAAGGATTGCTTGACGATGATAAAATCCTTGAAATTATGTCAGAAGAAAAAGCGAACCAAAAGGAACGAATTAAAATTCCAACAGAAAAATTGAGGAAATACTTTCCCAAGAATTACAGCACATCACAAATAGAGGAAGCAATTATTAAGATGTGCGAAGCAAATTATAAACGCAGGCAGAAGCAGCAACCCGAAAGGTAAGGTGAATTTATATGGTAAAGAAAATATCAATACAACCTGTTCCAATTATTGTGGTCAATAGAGCAAAAGTTGATGAAAACGAGAGCTTTGAAAACCTCAAATACTATCTTGACGTAAACAAAAGACAACGCCATGAAATAAAACATCCGCTTGACGAGCTTAATTTTACAACTAAAATCGGCAATACGGAATACGTGGTGTCAACGAGCTTTGATATATCGGGAAAACAAACATTATTGGAACAGTTTAAAAAACTCATACTTTCATAAAATTGTAGAACTTTGCCGGGCATTGTATAATGAATACACCTTATGCAATGCTCGGTTTAGTTTAGGAAGGAGATTTAGAATAAAATGAAAAAACAAACCGAAAGCATAGAAAAAATTACCGCCCTTTATTGCAGACTCTCACAAGATGACGGCATAGACGGCGAAAGCAACAGTATATCTAACCAAAAGGAAATCTTGATGCAATATGCAAAGCAGCATAAATTACCGAACCCTCGTTTCTTTGTGGATGATGGTATTTCAGGCACTACCTTTGAAAGAAACGGTTTCAAGGAAATGCAAGCACTCGCAGAAGCAGGTCAGGTTGCAACAATCGTTGTAAAAGACTTATCCCGTTTCGGCAGAAACTATCTTGAAGTTGGTAAATATCTTGAAATAACATATCCTACACTTGGTATAAGGTTTATTGCCATTCAGGAAAATGTTGATACCTCTCAAAGTGGTGGCACAGAAATGATGCCATTTCATAACATTTTTAATGAATGGTATGCTGCACAGACAAGCAAGAAAATCCGTGCCGTATGGAGATCTAAATCTGATAAGGGTGAAAGGGTTTCATCAGCAGTTCCTTATGGATATATGAAATCGTCAGATGATTCAAAGCAATGGATAATTGATGATGCTGTTGCAGACAATGTTCGATATATCTTCAGATTATGTCTTGAAGGTCTTGGACCAACTAAAATTGCGAGAAGGCTTGAACAAGAAAAAATTATGACACCTACCGCATATTATTTATCCGTTGGCAGACCGACATCAAACAAATTGCAAAAAGGGATTTACCAATGGTCTGAAAATAGCGTGAATCATATTTTGGAAAATATACAATACACAGGATGCACAGTTAATTTCAAGACATCGGTACTAAGTTATAACGTACATAAGACACTTTATAACGACGAAACTGATTGGCAGATTATACCGAACACTCAGAAAGCGATTATTGATGAAGATACTTGGAACAGAGTTCAGGAATTAAAGAAACACAGAAGGAGAAACACCGTGACGGGAAGAACGAGTTTGTTTTCAGGACTTGCATATTGTGCGGATTGCGGTTCAAAGCTTTATTTTTGTGCTTCAAAAAGCATTGATAAAGATGCTGAATTTTTCAGATGTTCACAGTATAAAGACAACAGAGGCAAATGCACAATACATTTTATCCGAAATGTTGTGCTTGAAGAATTGGTTTTGACTGCAATAAAGAATGTTGCTGAGTACATAAGTCAGTTTGAGCCGGTATTCCTTTACTTGTTTGCAAAGCAACATAAATTGAGTAAACAACACAATCTGAAAATGGCAAAGCAAAATCTTGAACAGTCTAAAAATCGTATTGCAGAAATTGACCGTGTGCTTACAAAGCTTTATGAGGACAATGCACTTGGGAAGATATCCGATGAACGCTTTGAAAGATTATCTGCAACCTATGAGCTTGAGCAAAAGGAACTTTGTGAAGCCATTTCAAAGGCGGAGCAGGATATTGAAAATGCCGAACAAGAGAATGTTGATTTGAAAGTTTTTCTGCAAACGATAAGACAATGTACTGATTTAAAAGAACTTACACCGACTATCGTAAACACCCTGATAAAAAGAATAGATGTCCACAACCCCGATGAAAAATTCAAACATCGCAGAGTTAAAATAGACATCTACTTTACGGCAGTAGGACTAATCAGCATACCTGATGAAAAAGAACTACTTGCTTTAATGGATGAAATATGCAATGAAAAAAGTGCGTAAAAAATGGACTAAGCGGTGCAACCGCAATAGTTACACCGCTTATTTTTTTAATGTCCTTAGCAACCCGACGCTTTACTCCTGCTCGGTTTTTGTGTTTTTATTATCAGAATGTGAGACTTAAATATTATAAATTAAGCACACCTGCGCCAACAAATGCTCCCGCATCTGTCTTGCCAAGGAATCCATTTATAGCTTTTGTCTGCGCGCTAAGAGCTTCCGTTGCCAAATCCATATAATGAATCTTGCTTGCGCCCCAATACTGGTCAGCAATTCTGCTATAATAATTACCTGCGTTCTCTATAGTAGTTCCTT
>JAFPAK010000021.1 GCA_017390825.1 Clostridia bacterium | reverse complement strand
TTAAAAAATTTTTGAATTTTTATATTTTTTTGTTGACATAAGTGGTATTTATGGGTTATAATTCAAAAATAGCGCAAGCATTAGAATGCCGGAGTGTGCGGATTTATCGTATTTCTTATCCGGTTGCTTTAATTAATTTTGATTTTGACGAGGTGATTTTAAAATGTTGAGAACATATCAGCCCAAGAAGCTTCATCGTAAAAAGATACACGGCTTCAGAAAAAGAATGGCAGATGCTAACGGCCGTAAGGTACTTTCACGCCGTAGAGCAAAGGGAAGAAAGCAGCTTTCTTATTAATTCGGATATTTGAGTTAAAGAAGGTTATTTTTCAGTGCCGGAGTTTATTACTCTAAATGAGAACAGGGAATTTAAGCGTGTTTATAACCGCGCAACATCATATGTCAGTCCTGCGCTGGTAGTTTATTTCATAAAAAACCGCGCGGGATTTTCCCGCTTTGGGATAACGGTTACTAAAAAGATCGGCTGTGCAGTAAAACGCAACAGGGCAAAGCGTGTTATCCGTGAAGCTATAAGAGCTTGCGCCGCAAATATTAACGGCAATTATGATTTTGTGTTGGTTGCGAGAACCAGAACAGCATATGTAAAAAGCGGCGAAGTAGTATCCGCTTTCAGAGACATCCTTAAAAAAGCCGGTATTTATAATGAAAATAATACTGAAACTCATAATTAAATTTTACAAAAAATTTATTTCCCCTATTTTTCCGGCACAGTGCAGGTTTTATCCTACCTGTTCACAGTACGCACTTGATGCAATAGAGATACACGGTGCCGTAAAGGGTTCGTATCTTGCAGTAAAAAGGATCTGCAGATGCCATCCTTATTCTAAAAAATGCGGGTATGATCCCGTTCCTCAAAAAAAGGATAAGAAAACCGATAAATGATTGTATGACGCTTTTTACAGCGACAAGGTGAATGAAAAATGTTTGATATTATTGCTATACCTTTTGAGTATATTCTCAATTTTTTTGAGAGCATTACCGGCAACTATGCCGTGGCTATTATTTTATTTACTGTTGCAGTTCAGCTGCTTATGTTCCCGTTGAGTGTAAAACAGCAGAAATCAATGGCAAAGCAGGCAAAGCTGCGTCCGAAGCTTGATGCATTGAAAGAAAAATGCGGTGATGACCGTCAGAAATATTCAATGGAAATGAATGAGCTTTATCAGCGTGAAAACATCAGTCCTATGGGCGGTTGTATGCCGATGCTAATTCGTATGCTTTTGTTGCTCGGCGTGTATCAGGCGGTAAGAAATATGGTTGGTAATACAAATGTTGATACCTCAAGCTTTATGCTTTTCGGTATTGATCTGTCTGAACCGCTCAAATTTTCGACGGATATTATTCACAATTTTAATATTAACTGGATATTGGCTATTATTTGTTTCGTTACATCATTTTTGTCAATGTATATTTCAAATAAACAGCAGCAGCATATCAATCCGGATATGCAGCAGCAGGGCGGCTCAATGAAGGGTATGATGTTTATTTTCCCCTTTATGTCGTTGTTTATCTGCTTCTCGGTTCAAGGCGCATTTGCGTTTTATTGGATCTGTTCAAACGTTATCAATACAGCAGTACAGCTTATAGTAAACAATTTCTTCTCTGCAGATAAGATAATTGCTAAGGAAACCGCTCAGCTCGGCAAAGAAATGCGCGATAAAGAGCGTGAAAGGACTGCTGAATAATTCAGTTCTTGTGTATTTTGAAAGGAAAGATTATTTAAAATGATTATAGAGGCAACAGCAACCGGCAAAACGGTTGAAGAAGCAAAGGAAGCAGCCCTTTTGTCACTTGGTCTTAATGTTGATGATATTGAGGCTGATTTCGAGGTTATTTCGCTTCCGACAAAAAAGGTTCTGGGTATTTTCGGCGGTTCACCTGCAAAGGTAAGAGTTTTTAAGGAAGTGCCGGATAATGTCAAGGTAGAAAAGACAGTAAAGCCTGCTGCTAAAAAAGCGCCGGCAAAAAAAGAGGTAAAAAAGGAGTCTGCTGTTGCAGCAGCAACTGATGAGCCGAAGGTAGAGTGTTCAAAGGAACGCATTGACACAACAGTTAAGTATCTTCACGATGTGCTTATAAATATGGGTGTAAGTGAAGTTAAGGTTGAGCCTATCTTTGAAAAGGACGGCATAAAGCTTAATTTCGACGGTAAAAATCTTGGTGTTGCTATCGGCAGAAAGGGTGAAACACTTGATGCTTTGCAGCATCTTGTATCACTCGTTGCAAACAGAGGAAGCGATGCTTATGTAAGAGTTTCGCTCAATACCGGCGGATACCGTGAAAAGCGTGAGGATGCGCTTGTAGCTATTGCTAAAAAGAGTGCTTCACAGGCGCAGAGAAGTAACAGAAATGTTATTCTTGAACCTATGAATTCATATGAGCGCAGAATTATTCATAATGTAGTTCAGGAGATTGACGGCGTTATGAGCTGGTCCATCGGTGAAAATGAACACAGACGAGTTTGTATCGGCACAAGTAAGGATAATAAGCCTTTCCGTGAAAGCAGAGGCCACCGTTCAAACGACCGCAGAGGCCGTAACGATCGCAGACCGTCAAACAGAGTTGATGCACCTGTTACCCGTCAACCAAAGAAGGATACAGAGGGTGCGGCGCTCTATGGTAAGATAGAAGTAAAATAATTTATAAATGATGAAAGAGCAGATTTTAAATCTGCTCTTTCGTTATTTCATCGTTTATTTTTATCAAGTTTTGAAAAGAATCTGAATGTCAACGGCCAAACGCAGGTTGCAAACAGTACCATAAAGAAGTACGATAAAAACCGTGAAAATGGCTCATACGGAATAAGTCCAAAGACGGCATAGCAGATGTTTTTTACCGCAATAGTCAGACTGAGACCTCCTACCAATTTAATTATCTGTGCCCACCAGACAGCCTTTGTTTCAAATTTAATATATCGGCGGTCAAGCTCAAACATCACTGCAAAACCGGAGACTGCGCCTGCCATTTTATATGCGTTTTTAAGACTGCTGTAAAGTTCTTTTTCACTTAATCCATCGGAAAACGGGAAAAACTCCATAAACAATATCTGAAGAATTGACCATAACAGCATTATACCTATAAAACAATACATCACCTTATAATTTTTCTTTGCTTTTTTGATAAGCGGATATAGTGCAAATATCAAAATCGCTCCAATCACCAGCGAAACGATAACATCTGCCGGTGTATGTACACCGAGATACATTCTTGAAAATGCAACAAGTGCAATAATTATAATACTTACTATGCGCAGAATATTATTTTTTGTCCACCGTGCAACTGCTCCAAAGCAGCCGGTCGCACTTTGTGTATGTCCGCTCGGAAATGAATATCCCGCCGCCATGTCGGCCGAGCCCTCAACAATAGTAAATGACGGATCACGCACCCACGGACGATCAATTTTGAAAATAACTTTTAGCATTTGGTTAAGCTGTGTACCGATGAAGCCTACGGACAGCATAAAGTAGCCATAGTATTTGTCAACACACCATAATAGGTACAATGAAAGCACCAAAAATACAGTTTCTTCACCGAGCGTGGTAACGGTAAGCATTATTTTATCAAGAACGGGATTGCGAAGTCCTTCTAATAAGTACAGAAAATCCATATAACTACCTCCTATGCAAATATATTATCAGCAGGATAGACTTATTTCTGTAATTTCAATACCTCGATCAGCATCTTCCATGTCTGCTCGTCAGTATGGTGCTTTTCGCCGTAAGCTATAAGTTGAATAAGATAATCGTGATTTAATATGTATTCCATCTGTTTTTTAGGGAGTCTGCCGCGATCTGCTGCAGCCTTGAAATAGAACTGCTCTTTTTGCTCGTCGTCAAGCAACAACTTTTGACAGTAAAGCTCAAGATCACTGTCTTCCGGCGGCGAAAGATTAACACCTCTTTCAAGATTACTTATATACTGCTTTGTTTTACCGACGGCATTTGCAAGGTCCTCTTGTTCAATACCGGCACTCACCCTTAATTCTTTAAGATAAACACCAAACTGCGTCAATTTTTCCATAAAACCACACCTCATATTGATAAATTACAGTAAATCAATCAATTGATTGATTTACTGATTTTGTGCTAATTATATCACATTTTCAACGATTTACAAGTGTTTTTAGCTTAAAAATAGTCAATTAATCAATTGATTAATTGACTGATGTATAAATAAAACTTCCGTTGGCAATGTGTCCTGAACATCAACGGAAGCTTGATCTGCATTTACTTTTTCAATACGAATTTTGAGATAAGTGCGGATATTATCGCAGTAAGTATAGTGAGAGCGGAGAAGCCGAGCACGATCGTGCCGAAATAGTCTTTCACAAACGGTATATTTCCGAAGAAATAGCCGATACAGCAGTACAAAACACTCCAAATCACTACGCCGATAGCGTTATGCTTTATAAACCATTCATAGCTTTTATCGCTGGTGCCAGTGACGAACGGAGCGAGCGAACGCAAAAGAGGTACAAACCTGCCGATTACTACTGCTGTTCCTTTTGTGCGTTCGAGCATCAGGGTGGCTTTTTCAAGATTTGATGATTTTATAAACAGTATTTTTTGATTGTTATTTACTGCGTTACGCAGTTTTCTGCCTATACAGAAATTGACCGAATCCCCGAGTGCGGCGGCGACTGCGAACACGACGAGAAGCAGCGGAAAATTTAATGAATTATTGACACTTGCAAGAGCGCAGGCGGCGAACAGAACTGCATCTGACGGTAAAAATACGGTTACTACAAAAGCGGTTTCCGCAAATACTACAAAACCCATCGCAAGATATGCAAAAATACCTATATTATCAATTATCTGCTCAAGATGGACATCCATATGAAGCAGATATTCCCAGAGAGTTTGTAAGAATTCCATATAAAAAGACCATATCTCCTTTAATTAAGTATGTTAATTATATCATAAATGCTCGAAATATGTATTAAAATTCTATTAACTCTTTGAACTTTCTTTGCAAAGTCGGTTGATTTGTGATTTTTTATGTGTTATTATTATTATGTAAAGGTATATAATAATTCGGAGGAAATGCGAATGAGCAAAATAAAATATATTAATGGTATATATTTTACATATGCTAT
>JAFPAK010000181.1 GCA_017390825.1 Clostridia bacterium | reverse complement strand
GTTTAGGCATTAAGGCAGGCTTGCAAATGGAATTCTATGTGGCGCTGATCGACAAGGATGTGGCAAACGTAGGATTTGAAGCAGCCGCAGGCCCGTATGCAAGGCTGAGGGGTTATTTCTACTATGAACTGAAATACAGCGCTTCACAGGGAAAGAACCAGAAGTATAACGGTGCGCTACTGATTGAAATGGGAGCCTTCTTTGAACTCAATGTTAAAGCAGAAGCTATAGGTGGCAAACTTGCCACAGAAAAGAGTTTGGTAGATAAAGAGTGGTCGCTGTGGGAGGTAGGTGTCCGAAATAATGTACTGGACTTTACCACGGAACAAAGCAAGATGCCGGAAATAATCCTGAAACAACACGTGCGGTCGGCTATGATTGCTGATAGTACCTTCTCTATGGATTATTTAGATTTGCGTGAAGGCACCGGCGGCTCTGCTATCTACTCGGATTGGTGTGATCCTGATCTGCCGGAAGACGATAGTAACAAGTCTTATTTCGTTATTAAAATGACGAATGACAAGTTTGCCTACGATCCGCAGACCAACACCATTACGATTCACCCGGATGAAGAAGATAAGAAGTTGGAAGGCGAAATGATTATCACTTGGATTAGACAGCCGATGACATTCACTTCCAAGCCTATACAGAGAAAAATTTCTCTGTACTGGGATAATCTACGAGATGGTTATGTAATTGTTCCTGTGTCCAACGGTGGTACATACATTCCTCTCATTAACAAAAAGTTTGAAGCAGTCGTAACTGCGCCTGCAGATCCTGTAAAGCAAGGCTATGTATTTGCAGGTTGGTACAGTGATGAAGAACTGAACACAGTTTATACTTTCCCGGAGACAATGCCGGATACAGATGCTTACATTTACGCAAAATGGGCACCCGCTACCGATACGCCTTATACTGTAGAACATTATCAGGAGCAGTTCAGGTCCGGTGAATATGAACTGTTTGAAAGCGAAGCCTTTACCGGCACCACCGACAGTTATGTAACACCTGCGGTAAAGAATTACACAGGTTTCAATGCTCCGGTAAGACAGGAACTAAAAATTAAACCTGATGGCAGTGCAGTGCTCCGTTACTATTATAGTCTCCAGCGACATACTGTAACCTTTAAGTATGGTGAAGCAGATAGCGGAGAAGATGTTGCATATGAACTGAAATACGGTGCCGATGTATATCCTCCTAATTTCAATGCAAGTGGCTACAAGTTTATCGGTTGGTCTGCAAATGGTACAACTGCCGTTACACCGATTTCCGTAGTGGGCGATGAAGATGTCGTCTATACTGCACTTTGGGAGAAACTACCCGACACAGGCTATCGTGTAGAATATTATGAGCAGCAACCTGATGGCAGTTATCTCCTGAAGAATATGATAGAGGATGAAACCTTTACGGGTACAGTTCTTACAGAAACAGAATTGCGTAATAAGGTTGTAGAGGGCGGAAAGACCGCAGACGAAACCTATATCATTGATGGTGCAATCATTGCAGCGAATATGACGATCAAAGGTATTGCCTGCACCGAAGCCGTGGTTGATGGTAGTGGCAAGACTGTTATTAAGATCAATTACGACAGAGTACAATACAAACTGACATTTGATCCTGCATACAGTGGTGCACAGCCTATTGTTAAGGATGTATATTATGGAGCCGAGTTCGTCGCACCTCAGAATATGACTCGTCCCGGCTATGAATTTGTAGGTTGGGATAAGGCTCTTGCAACTGCGATGCCTGCAAATAATCTTACCTATCAGGCACAGTGGAAGCCAAATGATGCTACTGCCTATAAGGTAGCGCATTATAAGGAACAGCTTGACGGTTCTTATGCCTTGGCAGATACCGATAACCTTACAGGTACAACCGACAGTTCTGTAACTCCCGAAACCAAGACATATACCGGTTTTACTGCACCTGCTGCTAAGACCGAAACCATCAAGGGCGATGGAATGCTGGTAGTAGAGTATCAATACACCCGTAATCCATACACCATTACCTTTGATGCAGACGGTGGCAGCATAACACCTACAAGCATCACCGCAAAATACGGCGAGTCCATTACCTTGCCCACTCCTGAAAGAGAGGGATACGGCTTTAACGGTTGGTATAACGGCTCTGAACAGTTCACCGATGCGACAATGGGTGCCGAAAATATGACGGTTACTGCAAAGTGGACGGCAGGTGAATACGGCTATATTGTAAACCATTATCAGCAGAATGTTGACGGCAACGGTTATACACTCTTTAATACCGAAAACGGTACAGCTGATATGGATAGCACGGTTACTCCGGCACATCAAACCTATGAAGGTTTTACTGCCCCGGATAGTACAGCTACCATTACAATTAAAGCTATTGCAGCTGATAATGTGGTAAACTACTATTATACCCGTAATCAGTATACCCTTACTTGGGAATTTGGTATTGGTAGTGCAAGCGGTCAAACCTATACAGAGGGTGAGGTTTACTATGGTGCAACCATAACTCCTCCTGTGCCTTCTTATATAGGTTATAGCTTCAGCTGGGATGAAACCCCGGCAACCACTATGCCTGCCGAAGACCTCTCTTATACCGCAAATTGGACAATAAATGAGTATACAGTAATATTCCATGCAAACAACGGTACAACAGAGGAAGTATCCAAAACGATGACGGTTGACGATGCCTTGATAGAAAACTCCTTCCAATATGCGGATTACATCTTTGTTGGTTGGACTGACGGTACTAACACCTATAGTGCAGGTACTTCTTTGAGGCAGTTAATCACAGAGGGTGTGAGCACGATACACTTAGATGCTTTGTGGCGGGAAAAACAATACGCCATCCATTATGAAAATATGGAAGGTGCTACAAATGCATCGGACAATCCCGAAAGCTTCAGTGTTACCAATAACACTTTTGTCCTCCATGATCCTGAAAAGACCGGTTATACATTCGGCGGATGGTACACGGATGCAGGACTTAACAATAAGGTAGAAGGTCAGATTACATTGGATTCTTACAATGAATGGACTTTCTATGCTAAATGGATTGCAAATCAGTATGTAGTTGTTTTTGATAGTTGCTTAGGCACAGAAATTCCTACAGAGTCTATGCTGATGACCTACGATGTCCCTGCAACTCTGACACTCTTTAGTGACATCACCATTTTCACCAATCCAGGCTACACCTTTAAGGGTTGGGCAACCACTCGTGACGGTGATGTAGTCTATGACGATGGTGAGCTTGTCACCAACCTTGGCACAGAACAAGGTGCTATGGTTACCTTGTATGCAGTTTGGGAAGTGAATGTGTTTAACATCACTTACGATTTAGGAACCGGAGCCACTTCCAACAATAGCGAAAATCCGGCAACATACACAATCGAAGATGGTGATGTAAAACTGGAAGCACCTACATCTAAGGAAGGTTATCAATTCATTGGTTGGTATAATGGCGACACATTGGTGACAGAGATTGTAAGAGGTACACAGGCAGATTTCTCACTTACTGCAAAGTGGGCACATGGCGGTACTTTTACCATTGCTTACACCAGTGCTAAGTCCAACGGCAGCGGACGTGATGTAACCTACACCGTTACAAGAACACTGCCGGCGGGTACGGTGGCTACTTCCAATCCTCAGATTGTTTATATCCGTACCGTAAACGGAACAGCTTACGGTAACACACCGGAGGCTGCAAACGCAACCGGACAGGACAAGTACCACTTTATCCACGTTGATCCTGTCAAGGAAGGCAGCGGTATCCTCACCTTTGGTGAGAGTGACTTAACTAAGACTGTGGTTATCAAGGAAAAAGACGATTATCAGTCTGACGGAATTTATGCAAGCTTCCGTATTGGCGATACTGCTCGTTACTACAATGTAGAACTGTATAAGGTTCTCGACACCGTAGGCGGTTGCCAAGGTGAACTTGGCAGCACCAAGTCTGTAAAGCGTACAATGCCAACACCGATTTATCAGTTGTTCAGTTCATACTTTGGTTGGTACCAAAAGAACTATGTGGGTTCAACAGCCGTTACGGTTACTGATGCCGGTTATGCAAGCCAGACCCGTTATAAGTATACTGCTTTTGAACTGATTCAGGATGAGTTGGGCAGTGCGGATATTGCGTATATGAAGCACGTTGCTGATTCCGTAAATATGTACATTGAGTTCGATGTAAAGGAAGTTGACGAGGGCTATCAGATGATCAACTTCATGGAAGGTCACACCTATGATGCGGATAAGACAAGAACGGCTGTTTATGCCTTTACATCCAATGGCGGCTCCAAGCTGAAAGACTTTAAGACAATTTCTCTGCCAAATTTTGGCACATCCGCACAGGGCGTGTTTGGATTTAGCGGTTATAAATTGAATGAAGTTATTGAAAGATGGGATATGATTTCCGCAAGCTCCAGACCTGGATATGCCGTGCTGGATATGGGTACAAAACTGAACTTTGGCTTCAATGCTGAAGGTGAGGATGACGATGATTGGCAGTACAGAAATTTGAACCTCTATGAAAAGGTTTATGATAGCACTGCACCTCGTCAGTTAGGCTTAGCACCTCTTGCACTGACTCAGTACAAGGCGGGCGACCAAATTACACTGACAGTAGTTTTCAATGAAGTCATTAACTATACTTCCAATATTGGTTTCAACATTCCAAGTAGCTTGCCTATTAAAGATGTTAAGTTTGTTGGCGGTAAATACACCAATGCGCTTACCTTTACTGCTACTGTAACAAAGGACTTTGTGGTAACTCCTACTCTCAACAGCACCTTGGTGAACAACACAAAACCTGTTACCGGTAGAGTTGAGGATATTTGCGGAAATTACTAATTGAGTAATTCACTTAAAGATCGTGGGGCACTGTGTACGCAGTGCCCCCTTGTATTATGCGGAGGGAAAAATGAAAAAACGATTATTGCCTATACTCTGTGCCGCACTATGCTTATGTCTTGTGGTAGCAGCTCTGTGGGGTCTGTTTGGAAAATCGAATAGAGGGCCGGTGGTAATTGCCATTATTGATACCGGAATTTCCACCAACGCTATTCCAAGCGAAAATATCTTGGAAGGCAAAAATTATTTAGACCCATCCCTTTCTACCGAAGATACCTACGGTCACGGTACAGCGGTGGCGTCGGTGATTTTGGAGCATCTGCCCCAGGCGCAGCTTGTTCCGTTGGTTAGCAACGCTTACAATAAGGGCAAGATCCAGCAGGTAGAT
>JAFPAK010000020.1 GCA_017390825.1 Clostridia bacterium | reverse complement strand
TCACAAAGTGCATTTCTGCGTTCTTCGCTATCTGCAGAAACATACTTATCACCGTTAATTTCCGCAAAAGCCTTTGCGTGATTAACAATATCTTCACCAAGATATGCATCCTCAGGCATTTCGATAGAGTTGTCAAAAAGCTGTAAATATCTTGTTTCGAGTGAAGTCTTGAACTTTTCGATCTGATTGCCTGCATCATTTACGTAAAATTCACGCTCAACATAGTAACCGGCCGCTGACATAACAGAAGCAAGACAATCACCAATGGCTCCGCCTCTTGCATTGCCGATGTGCATCGGTCCCGTCGGATTTGCAGAAACATATTCAACAAGAACACGCTTACCCTCTCCATACTCTGACTTACCGTAATCTTCGCCGAGAGAGATAACATTATCAATAATATCGGAATAAAATCTGTTGCTTACTCTGAAATTGATAAATCCCGGTCCCGCAATTTCAGCAGAAGTAATATAAGTTCCGGAAAAGTTCATATTAGCACAAATGATCTCTGCAATTTTTCTTGGTGCAAGACGAAAAACCTTTGCGGAAACCATGGCGGCATTTGTTGCATAATCACCATGAGAACGGTCTGCAGGAACTTCTACAATAAAATCAGGTGCTTCATCAGAACAAAGCTCACCGTTATCATATGCACTTTTAATTGCGTTCTTAACAATATCTTTGATCTGCTGTTCGGTTTTAAAAACAATTTTTGACATACCTTTTCTCCCTTATATTATATAGTTGCATTTAAATTCATATTCACTACTAAATCAATAGGCTCGTCCGAAATATCCGGCAATTGATAAGCCATTCTTACAGTGCCTTCTTTACAGTCAAACTGCCAAGCGGCCTTCTTACAAACAACTGAAAAGGTTTCTTCATTTGTAAAGATGCCTTTTGTTGTTTTGCCTTCCATAATCTGCATCTTATATCCAAGCAAATTATCTGTTCTACCTATATGAATTCTGCCCTTATCCAAAATAATCGAATTTGAAGCGCCGTTGTTATCGCAATATTTTATAAAATACTTACCGTTGTTTTCATTAACTGTACAGTTGACGGTCAACTTTTCAGGTGCTGCTCCGTTTTGCGATGTTGATATATTTAATATGGCATCAAATATCATATTCTCACCTGTTCAACACTTCCGTTGATACCGCCTTTCAGGAAAATATCGGCAGTCCTTGCAAAACCTTCCGGACGGTCGGTAACATAAAACTTATGCGAAGGCATCGAGTTGCCGTCATTAAGCATATCATTACTTCTCAACACTTCTGCACATTCTCTTGCAACGGCATCCCCTGCGCTGATAAGAGTTACTTCATCGCCCATATATTCAGCGATAGTTTCTGCTATCAACGGATAATGCGTACAGCCGAGAATAAGCGTATCAACACCAAAATCTTTAATCTCTTTTAAGTATCGCTCAACACAAATTTTTGCTACAATATCATTTTCTATCCATCCCTCTTCAACAAGTGGAACGAACATTGGACATGCGCGGGATTTTATTTTGAAATTACTGTTTATCTTTAAAAGCGCTTTTTCATATGCAGCGCTGTTAACAGTAGCAGATGTACCGATTACGCCGATTCTAAAATTTTTGGTGCTTTTTGCGCAAAGCCGAGCAGTAGGTTCAACAACTCCCATAAAAGGCACAGGCAGATCATCACCCGTATGAGCTGCAACAGAGCTGACCGTACCGCAAGCTGCAATTATTATCTTAACATTCTTGGAAAGCAGAAAAGCCTCATCCTGCCTAGCATATTCTTCAATAGTTTCACGGCTTTTTGAGCCATACGGAACTCTGCCGGTATCACCAAAATATACAATACTTTCGTTTGGCAGCAACTCATATAGACGCTGAACGCCTGTCAATCCGCCTAGACCTGAATCAAAAACACCGATAGCACGATTATCCAAGACTTTATCCCCTTTCTTCATATTAACCAATATATAATAACATAAAAATTAAATTTAATCAATAGTAAAAAAGCAGAATTTGCTACAGTCAAAAGTTTTCGGGTTGACAAAACAATTAAAAAAAGCTAGAATTTCTATTATAATACGCAAGGCGGTGTATATATGACTGTCAAAGATAATGTACTAAAATTGCTGTTTTCAAAAGGTGAAATTTCAGGGCAAGATATAGCAAATGAGCTAGGTTGCACAAGAAGCGCTGTATGGAAAGCAGTCAAACAGCTTCGTAAAGAAGGATATAATATTGAGGGCACAACAAACAAGGGGTATATTCTTGTCAAGAACTGCGTCGGATATACCGCCGCCTCGGTAGCAGCTCTTCTTAATTTTGAAGGCGATGTTGAACTACTTGATTCCGTTTCTTCCACTAACACAGAGCTTAAGAAAAAAGCAGAAGCCGGCGAAAAAGAATTCAAAATACTTATTGCAAATAAACAGACCTGCGGAAAAGGCAGACGAGGCAGAAGCTTTTATTCTCAAAATGACGGCATATTTATGAGTATTCTTTTAAAGCCGAAATTAGACGCTGAACGATCCTTATATATCACGACCTCTGCCGCCGTTGCAGTTGCTACGGCGATCAATGAAATATGCGGTATCGACTGTAAGATCAAATGGGTCAACGACATATTTTTCAACAAAAAGAAGATATGTGGAATACTCACAGAAGCGGTAGTAGATGTCGAAACGGGATGTCTTGATTACGCCGTGCTCGGCATCGGCATAAATTTTGTTGCACAGTGCGAAGCTTTTCCTGAGGAATTGCAAGACATCGCAGGCGCTGTTTACTCATTGCGCCCATCAAATTACAATGAAATTAAATCAAGACTTGTTGCAGCTATTCTCAATAATTTCTACCGTTTCTATACCAATCTTGAAAGTTGCGAATTTATGGATAAATATCGTGAACTATGCTTTATATTTGGAATGGAGGTCACAGTTATACAGGCAAATGTATCATATAAAGCAACGGTAATTGACATAGATAATAATGCAAGACTTATCGTTAAAACACAAAATGGAATTAAAGTCCTGTCATCAGGAGAAGTCAGTTTAAAGATCAACTGATATGTATAAGCGATTATAATTCTCCGTGAAAATTGTAAACTTTATTCACGCAACTGAAAAAAAGAGTTGATTTTTCAGTTGTCAGGTGTATAATATTTATATAAGTTTATTTACGAAAGGTTGGTGGACGCAATGAGTTCTGACACGGCGGTACCTCGAAGTTGCTTTGGATATATTTGCGTTCACGCATAAGTTATATCCGCTAAATAACGAATACATCACGCAATACATATAGCGCTTTTTTAAGCGTGTTATTTGCGCTGTATTCGATTTTTATTTATGGAGGAATTAACGATGATAACCTATTTTAAAACTATCAGCAACTGCATCTGTAAAATTGATGAATTTGAAGCAGGATGCTGGGTAAATGTTATTGCACCTACACAAGATGAGATCACTTTATTACAAAATAAGTTCAATATTGAGCCTGAGCACTTTTTATCTTCTCTTGATGAAGAGGAATCCTCACATATCGACATTGAAGAT
>JAFPAK010000180.1 GCA_017390825.1 Clostridia bacterium | reverse complement strand
GTTGTTATGCCCTGAAAGGACAACTCTTCTGCAATAGCCGCAAGGGTAAGTATATAATAGTCCTCATCCAAGAATTTATCCGCAACAAAGACTTTATGCCCTTGTCCTACAAGATATTTTTCATTCTTGTAAATAAAATCAACCGTATCATTCTGAAGCAAATATTCTTTAAATTTCTTCCCCTGACTTCCCAGCCATGTAAGAGGAAGTCCTGCGGCAATATGAACATCGGCAGTTGTGATCCCCTGCAGAGACAATTCTTCCGCAATAGCCGCAAGGGTAAGTACATAATAATCTTCATCAATGAACTTATCTGCAACAAATGCTTTATGTCCATGCCCTACAAGATACCTTTCATTTTTGTAGATAAGCGGCATCTGTGCAAACTCCTGACCTTCTTTCAACTTTACAACACCGCTTTGAAAAATACGGTTTGCCGTTTTGATGTTGCCGTAGCCGTGGTCAACACCGATAACGATTGTGTTTTGAATTTTTTTCATTGTCTTTCACTCTCCTTAAAATTTGAGTTTGTTGCAAGATTTCTTTGTGTAGTTGTTTGTCTATGGGGAGCACTGATGAGATAAAGTATTTACAGTAAATACCATAACAGGATATTACCTGAACACACCGACACCTCTCTCCATAGTCAAGAAGCAGACACCAGCCTTTGTCGTAGTTGCAACATTCCCTGCGAATAAGTCTGTTTATTTTCTTTGCCTGCTTGTAAGTGATTTTAAGCATATTTTCACCGCCCTTCTGATAACAAAAATACCCTCACAAAACAAATTGTGGGGGCAGTTATCAAATAACGGCTATTGAATATTTTTTTAATATATGATATACTAATAAAAACTGTAACAAGGAGGTGCGTTATGAGAGGTGTAAAATATCTTATTCCCGAAATATCAGCACTTGATATTATATCGTCTGCTAAAGAAAAAGACGGAGAGCTTTCGTTTTATTTAGACACAACCGAGATTTCAAAAGAATATGTGATGAAAGAAACCTTACGGGATGATTGCCCGATTTTCTTTCAGGCTATGTGTATCTTGGAGGGCGAAAACTTTCAGCCGTCTGCTGTATGTGAAAAATTACGTGATGTATTTGTATATATCGACTTTTCAGGGATATTTGACCGAAAGCCAATCGGCAAGGTTTTGGAATGGCAACAAAAAGCAGAATATATGTTTAAGCCGGAAGGTATTACATTGAATTTTGGTAAGGAAAATATACGCTTCGCTGCTTTTGAACGCGCTGCATCTATGAGCCGTGAAAACAGACTTTCTTTTGTGAGAGCAGACATATATGAAGCCTTAAAGGAACGAATGATGCTCGGAATGAATATCGGCAAATGTCAGCTCAGTAAGCTCTACGCCTATAACGCACTTTTGTTTACAAGTGGCAGAAGAATTGGAAATAGTGATTTGTTATCCGATGAAAGAATAATTGTAATAGATAACCCTGAAAGCATAGTTCCTGATGTGGATATTATCACAGTTACAGATGATGGAACCGATAACCCAATACGGAAATATACCCGTGTGGAAACAAAGGCAGATATAAAGATAACGGAGTTTGACGGTGAGGGACTTATCTCAAAAAGACTTTCTAATTCTTTAGACAGCATACATAGCTCCTATCAAATCCGTATGCCCTATATTAAGGGTGTTGTGCACGAGGTTGATTTTGCTTCACTTTTTGATGAGCTTGGTGTTACAGAGATAACAGACATCTTTGGAAACAAGCATAACCCTCACGATGTGGATTTAATAATAAATAAAAGTATGTTCAAAGGCTATGGTTGGATGCTCGAAAACAACCTTACTTGGGCAGAGTATCTTGATAGATGCAGAAAATATAACCACGCTCTGTACATATCGGGAAGTGATAAATCTGATGTACAGAACACCATTGAGCTTAACTATCAGTTTTTAAACACTCTTGCTATGACTGCTGATGAATTTCGCCCTGCCGATTTGGAACTTGGGTGGAACAGCAATCCCGAATGGGATATAAGGAATTGGATTACAAAGACTACCGAAACAGAATACTATAAATTGGTCGGTGACTACGGTGTTCGTCGTGAGCATTTTCTTAAAAACCTTGAAAGTGATGACGATACCGATAAGAAACAGGTATATGCGAAAATAATTGAGAAAAATGCAATGTTTGTTGACGAGCCGATTTACGCAAAGGAACTTCAGGACAAGGCGAAAAATATATTGAATAAATATGCCGTTGGAAAGCTTTTGGTTTCGGGTGATAACAGATATTTGTGTGATGACCTTATGCGACTTTTGGGATATATCGTTAAATGCTCCGTGGGTGAAAGTGAAGCGTATAAAGCACTTGAAAAAGAATTTTTAACGGATAATTCTATGTATGCACCAAAGGCATCCTATGAAGAGAGTGAATTTTACACTCTTTTAAGAAGTCCGCATATTGCAAGAAATGAAGAAACGATTGCAAGACCGCTTAAAAATATTGGCAGGCTTCGAGAAAAATATTTATCTCATCTTCATTATGTTGTTATGGTTGATTCCCGTTCCTTAATTCCCGAACGCTTAGGCGGTGCCGATTTTGACGGAGATATGGTAAAAACTGTTGCAGACAAGCTGTTAAATGCTTGTGTTATGAAAAGCAGTACGACATTACCCGTTCTTAAAATACCTACAGCTGAGCCTCTTATTTCAGATGCTAATGATTGGTATGCGAGGTTTCTTACAGTTAAAAGCACTTTCTCATCCCGTGTAGGTCAAATCAGTAATGCCGCACTCAGCCGTGGTATTATCGCTTATGATGAAAG
>JAFPAK010000179.1 GCA_017390825.1 Clostridia bacterium | reverse complement strand
TTACCGACGAAGAAAGAAAAGCCGTTCTTGAAGAGGTTGAAACCCTCGCAATTCTGACAGGACTTGAAATAGATTCTGCCAAAAGCGGCATCAAGCCTGATTTATCATCGTACCTTGAAGCAAGGAACATAAAAAGAAGCCATTTCCTTAAATACAAGGATATTTTTGACCAAGGTGATAATGCAGAATGGTACGAGCCTACAAAAGCACAGAAGATGGCAAAATATTTTGGTTGCACAAATTGGGACTTCATTACATCAAACCTTGAAAAGCTGCCGTACTATGCCTACAGTATGGCTATGCAGACAGAAAAGGCAACCGACAAGCCTGCAAAAGACAGTGAGCTTTTCAGCTTTGCCGCAGAACCCGATTGGAAAGAAACGCTTGACAGTACCACTCTTGAAAGGGTTAAAGCTCTGATATCCGATTATGAAACTGCATTTAAAAGAATACGCTTTTTAACTCATACCGAAAAGGATATGAAGCGACAAAATGATGTGTACCGTATTCTTATGTCACGTGGCCAGGAAAAGGATTTTTCCGTTGATGAGATTTATACCGCCTTTGATAAAATGAGCAGTTATCAGGTGCGCTTGGCAAGACAACAGCTCATTGCGGGAGATTGGCAGTTTACGCCTCCCGAAGACAGAGTGAGGAGATTTTATGAAATTACAGACACCGTATGGGATGCGAACATTGTCCGTCTTTTCTGTGATTTCAGATGTGGTGGATACCGTATGCTTGGTGATGTTATCAGCGATTTTGATGATATGCACCGCAACAGAAGCCTTAAGAAAAACTATCTTTCTCAAAAGGGAGACACTTCTCAGATGAAGGCTATGGTTTCAGGCATAAAGCATACCGCTGATGCTAAAAATCAGATTATCTCCAACTGCAAGCATATTATGTTCCCCATAAGGACACGAAATGCCGCGACGTCACTCAATCCCGAGGATGTGGTAAAATGTGCCGTTGCTCTCGGCAAAAGAAAGTTTGCTCTTGAGGTTTTACCGGACACAGTATTACGGTTAACACTTGACAGTAGTATTCCGACTGAGGAAACCAAAAAGAAGAAGTGGAGGTTATGGCAATGACAAATGAATGGAAAGAGTTTCAGAGCTATGTTACTAAGCCCTCATACTTTTGTATAAACAAAAAAGACCTTTCATTTCTCGGCAGGTTCAGCTTTAAAACCCTGACCGAATATGAAGGTCTCGGCAGAATACTAACCGTAATTGCAAGAGGTTATCTTTTTCACAATACTGACGGGAGCTTAAAGGACGGAAATCCTTATGACAGAATTGACTATGCAAGAAACGCTCTTTGTGCATGGTGCAGCGTACCCGAAGAGAAGAATGATTCAGATGTAAACTTCAAGCATTTACATAGAGATTTTCCCGAGCTTGTAGCAGAAGACGGCAGAGGCTGGTTTTACTGTCACATTAAAAACATACACCTTTTTGCTATGTGCAATGCAAGTGTAATAAGTACCGACAACCTTGAGAAAATATCTTTAATAGCTAAGAACTTTGAAACGCCTTGGAAAAACAAGGTTAAACAAATGCAGATTCCTGCTTTTTCCATAAATACAAAGGGTACTTGGGTGCTAAAGTTTGACTATATTATTGCTGACGCACTTGAACTCGGTCCTCTGAGAATGGAAGCAGTTTCTTTACCGACTGAATTCTATTCAAAGGTTGTTATGTGCGAAGAAAAGGGCTTACCCTTTGAGGCTGTGCGTGATGTGGTCTGCTACTGTCTTGCAAACAAAACAGAGGACAGTGAATGGATTGTGCTGCCCGTTGCAAGCTTTGACTGCTATTACAACAGCACTATTTTCAGCAAAAAGTGGCTGTCGAGAATTCCCGAAACAATAATCAAGCGTGAAAGTGCACTTGGTGTTTGCAGGGTTAAACTGATGCTTGAATAAGAAAAATCCCGTTAAGTGCAGAAAATGCTTACTTAACGGGATGTATTTTTATGGTTTTAAATGACCAATTTGCTCTGTTGAAAATATTTGGTGGGGGCAGTTATTATAATGATGGAAATGACCTTATTTTATAAGAACTTGTGCAAAAATTCACTAACAACGCAAAAACAAATAATATCAAAGATTATAGATTTTTTATTATTGGTTGAGATGTTGACTATGTTGCTGAAATAAGTCTTTAAGAATCTCAGGATTTTCAATAGTGTATGAAAATGAAGGCAGGATACCTTCCTCTACTTTTTTATTCCAAGAGTTCCCTGTGTAATTGATATTTATATTTTTCGTATCATCCAACCACAATTCAGAGAAATCGTTATTTATGTAAATTATATAATCGTTATTGACTATAATTTTATGTTCAAAATCTCTGTCCTTGCTTCTGACTTCTGAAATGGGATTAGCGTTGATTTCAACCTTTTTAATTGTTTTTAACTCTTTGTTCGGGGATTGGGTACTGTAAAAATTATTATCTCCGATATAAAATTTCAAATAGTCAACATCTTTAAAAACAGTTTCATAATCTTTTATGCTGTCTATTTTGTTTGTTGTTTTATCAGAAGCAAACACAAATAGCAAACATAAAACTACTATTATTGGCACTATAATAAAAAGAATCTTAATGCTCTTTTTCATTAGGGTCGTACCCTAAAGGAGAGTTTTGCAAAAATACGGCATGCCTCAAAAAGGCATGCCGTATTTTGTATTTGTGGACACGAATGCAGTGCTTGTCAGTAAAATTGACAAGTCATAGGTGAACAGTTTTTCGGAACTGATCTTATATCAGCACTCCTTTTCCAAGATTTTTGTGCCGTGCGACATAAATAAATGTCAATAGGTTTACGTTAGCTCCCGTTCGTTTGCGGAAGGCATTTTAGGATATACATCATCTAAATTGTCCGAATACCAATAGGCAACCGAGGAAATATCGTCTTGCAGAGGCAGATACCTGCCTTCACTTCTCCAACCGAGTGCTTGTATGGTCACGCGCAAATTCTCTTTAAAATAAATCGGATCCGTAATGTGCCAACGGTACATGTCGAAATATCTCTGCGCACGATAGAGCTCATCGGTATATCCAACCTTGGAAAGTCCGCTGTACGGCGAGGAAAACTCGGTATATTTGCCATTCACATCAAAATTATATGCTCCGCAAAAATAATCCTCTGTGCCCGTTCCGCAAATGCTGGGGAATTCGGTATCGCCGTCAATATAGAATTTGATCTCGCCTTCTCCCCACCAGCCATTGGATTTGACACCCCAATGCAGATAGGTTCCAACATAAAGACCGTTTCCTTTAATGTTGTCGAGTATCGTATATACTTCTTTATAGGGCAGTGGATTGACGCGCCTGAACTGGGCATGAAAATACAGACTGTCAGGAGATATCTTTTTTTCTTCACAATCAATTTGATAGTAAATATTCGCGTGTGTAGTTCCGGTGTTTTCAATTTCTACGCGAAATCCCTTAAAATATGGCATCTCAAAATAGCAGTTCATCCCCTTGCGAGGGTTGTAGCACATTGCGAGACTATTGATTTGACGATATTCGTTGTAATCCGCATTCGCAAAAAAGTCAGATAGCGGAACGTCAACTGCAGGTGATTTTTGACCGTCAAAATAAATTCTCAGCAGTAGTTGTCTACCGTATTTTGCACTATCGGTGATCCAAAAATGCTTAATGGCTCCCTCTCCCTTTATATCGGCAAGCACGGCGATCTCTCCGGCGTTTAACACGATATAGGGATTTACCTTCCAGCCTTGGCCAAGTTCGCGTGCGGCATTTGCTGCGCTTCCCACATCAAGCGTTGCCTTACCGCCCTCGCCCTTTTTGCCGCTCGGATTCTCCGGACACACAGAGAAGGTGCGAATATTTTTTTTAACAGTAAGATTGTTTAACATTTGTTGTACCTCCCAAATAATTATTATTGCAATTATATCATAATTTTGCTATAATGTAAATGATTGATAT
>JAFPAK010000178.1 GCA_017390825.1 Clostridia bacterium | reverse complement strand
AGGGATTTTCTCTTCATCAAGAATCTGACAGAAACAATTCATATACTTCTTTTTCTTATTCATTTGCATCAAAGAAATGCAGAATTTATCACCAACATCCAGAATTTCAAACAGTAGATGTGCATCGGTGATAATATGTGCTCTCTCAACATAATCCGTCATTTCACCCCAGTCCTCTCTTCCCATATAGTTAATCAGGAAGGAATTGTGGACATCGGGAACACGATGGCTGTTTTTACTTGCATATTTGTTCTTTTCTTTCAGTCTTTTTACCTTATCTATTCCATCGGTATATTCATAAAACTTTCGCAATGTATCCCAAGCGTATTCCGGCTGAATCTGCAAATGAGTCGCACCTCTTATGACTGTACAGATTTTATCAACAGACCAGTTTTGTGCATGATAAGGAATAAAACAGAAAATGTGGGAAAGCAGGTCATGGTGTGTTTTCGGGCATCCGACTTCACTTCGGTAATTGTGGTTTGTTTCCACTCTGAATGGAAGTCGGTTTTTTGGTAACGCACGGTTTAATGCTTTTACCATAATTGCCGCCACCGCCGACATTGGACTTCCGTCATTTTCGCTTACAAATCGCATCATTTCACTTTTAGGAATTTCAAATTCATAATGAACGCTATCGCTGAAAATAAGATTACCAAACCCAAACAGATATTCAAGTCCGGGAAACCAAACTGCATCCTTTTTAATCTTACCCAATGGAGCATTGTTCGGGAGATTTTCCGTATTTGGATACGCATATTCTTCAGGCAAAACAGGTGAGTCGATCATTAAAGTAGAACCCGGATTCGGTTTAACACCATATCTGGCACAAATATATTCATATACCGTTGTCTTAATCCAAAGGAAAGTACCGCATCCACCGCACATTCCGTGATACATATTGAAATAAATACAATTGTCTTCATACTCAATACTGCAAGGCTGATAGTTTACTGCTTCGGAAAACAGGTATGTTTTCTTGTTGGAAACAGCTTTTACGCTAACAGTTCTTGGGTTAGGAATCAAATCCACACCACCGTCTTCATCAATATGAATTTGTTTTGAATAATAAGGAAAGCGTTTAAAAGCTTTTTGAGCTGCCTCTGTCAGCGTGTCAGGCTCAACATTTTCCTTCATAACTACCTTGATTCGAATATTGAATGTAATAAATTGGTTTGATTCGTGTAGCAAGTACGCATCAGGCGAATATTTCATTTTGCACCTCCAAGGTTTATATTTTTATTTTGCTCCACATACTGCGCATATTTATGAAGAACAGATGCAAAGAAAATTCGGTTAACCTGTTCACCGGGAGCAAGTGTACTGATTGTATTCCCCGACATTATTCCGCTGCCGCAAGTCCATTGAAATGCAGGTATAGCGTAGTCACTTACTGTGAAAACATCTTCATAGCTTAAGATGTTGGTGTTTTCTCCGATGCTGACATCAATATTTTCGCTTTTTGCATAACGCCAGAGAATGGCGGCAAGCTGTTCACGTGTCAGTACATCATCGGGAGCAAAGCTGCTTTCCGAACAGCCGTTTACAATTTTTACAGCTGCAGCCCAGCGGATTGCTTCAGCATATGGAGTTTCGGCTGATACATCATCAAATTTCATTGCAAAGTCAGAGGCAGGACTGCCCTCCATATTCCAAAGAGCAACTATTGCTTCTGCTCTTGTTACAGCTTTGTCCTCGTTGTCTGCATTTTCATAGCCGTCCGTAAAAGTAATTCTGTTTACAACATCCTTATATTCTTCACCGATGACACCGTTTAAGTTGTCTGTGATATACCTTTCTAAAACCTCAACATCAAGCATTCCTTCGCTTTCAACGACTTTTGCATCCTTAAACATAGACATTCCGCTTCCAAAATTAAGGATGTAATAGTCCGCAGCCGCCAAAATATACTTTTTGTCAAGTTCAAGTGCTTTATAATTTCCGCTTTCTTTATCCAAAACCTTAACGTCATAAACGCGGTAGTCTCCATCAACTTTAGTGAAAAATCCATTTTCATCAACTTTTATGGATGACGGAATTGATTTGTTAACAGAGAAGGTTATACCTGACATATGCGGAAAAGCACCGTCTTCTTGAGGGTAAGATATCATACTCATTTCAAGCATATCAAGTAGTACCTGTCCCGTAATCTCTGCTGTTACAATGCGATTGTTAAAAGGGAACACCGAGTATATATCATTAAAAGTCATATCGCCCGATTTAATTGGTGCACGCAATCCACCGCCGTTAACATAGGAAACATCTGCATTTGTTACAAAGAAAAGAGCATCGGAGCACAAATTACCAAGATTGGTTTCTGCAGTTCTTACAAGTCTCACGCCTTCTTCGTTATGAGTAATAAGTTCAACCTTGCTTTCGCCGATTTTTCTGTTGCCGAGTTCAGCATAGCTTTCATTTATTTCTGCTATATAAGCATCAACATCTGCATCAGTTTTAGTATAAGTCTCGGTCTTGACAAGTTCTGTGTCAAATTCTCCATTTTCAATAGTAAGCTTACCGATATTCTCAAAACCTGTACCGGTAGATGAAAGCAAAACATCGTCACCGCTTTTATCTTTTACAATCTTTTCTTCAATTACAGAATGGGAATGGGCATCAAGAACCACATCAAGCCCATCGGTATTTTCTATAACATCAGTGACATCATTTAATTCTCCTGACTCATCATATCCGATATGAGAAAGCGCAATTACATAATCTGCACCGTCCTCAGTTGCTTCGTCAATACTTTCCTGTACCAACTCATACAATCTTGATTCGTTAAAGGTGTAGATGATTTCTCCGTTTTCATTTCTGAACTGTGACGGACGTGCTGAGGTAATTGTTTCCGGTGTGATAATACCGATATATGCAATATCAACATCTCCGTATGAAACTATGGTATACGGTTCAAAATATGTTTTTTCCTCGCCAATTTTTGCAAAGTTACAAGATATGTACTTTGTTTCCGACAGTTCATAAAGTTCTGTAAGTCTGGAAATAGTGTAGTCAAATTCGTGATTTCCAGGGGCTATCGCATCATATCCCACAAGGTTCATAAGTTCTACAATGTATTCGCCCTTTGATACAGCTCCAAGTGTTCCGCCCTGGACAAAGTCACCCGAAGATACCACACCTACATATTCGTATTCAGACTTAAGCTCATTTTTCATTGCAGCAAGCTTGGAGTACCCCTCGACTGCACAATGAACATCATTTTCGTATAGAATTACAATGGTTTCAGAATCCTTTGCAAATGTGGCGGCATTTAATGAGCATAACACCATACAAATGCAAACAATACAAGATAACAGTCTTTTTTTCATAGTCAAAACCTCTCCTAATAATATTTTATTTTGTTATTTTATCAGACTATCTATGACAAACCTATGACAAATTTAAATTTAAACAAAAAAAATTGCGGTCGGATAATTCCGACCGCAAACTGATTTATTAATTTGTTTCAAGTAACAGAGCGAGAGTATCTTCTGCCCATGAATACTGTGTCATATACTCACCGTGAAACGAAGGCTTCCCGGTTTTCAAAAAGTTGTGATAATCACAATTGATTCTTGAAGGCTCAATTCTGTAATTGTATCCGTCCTGACAAAAGACGTTTTCTGCACCGACATTTGCAAGTGCTTTTTT
>JAFPAK010000177.1 GCA_017390825.1 Clostridia bacterium | reverse complement strand
CTCTTTCTTCGGGCAGATAGCCGATGCCGACCTTGCTATAATCGATAGGCTTACCGTCTATCAGCACCTCGCCGCTGTTTGCGGGAAACACATCCATTAAAATACGAATAGATGTTGTTTTACCGGCACAGTTTCTGCCAAGCAGACCGAAGGCTTTGCCGCCCTCTGCTTTGAATGAAACTCCGGTGAGGACTTTCTTCTCACCAAAGGATTTTTCTATGTTTCTAAGTTCTAATATCATTTTCTATCAACCTCATCTTATAAAACGGTTTCAAAATACCAATATCTGCTCAATTTCTTCTGCAAGCCTGTCTTCTTGAATATGTACCTTTACTTCGTTGGACAATGCATTGGTTTTCAGGTGCATAACAAGACTTGTAATGCCTGCTTTGTGGCGAAGTGGTGTCGTTACGTTCTCTGCCACAATCAGATTCTTAGACATAAACACAGTAACATTTTTAATAAATCCACCATAGTAGGCCGTGATCTTACCGTCGTTTACTGCCAACCCGTTGGTTTGATAACTAAGCGCTGCGCTCAGTGCCTTAACAATGAAAACAACACTTCCTGCCACTATAACCGCAAGAGCAACAGTAAGAATTACAGAAGTTGACACGTTAAATAGCATCATGGTCGCTATCAACTGCACCAACACTAAGCCTGTTACAACGCCAAGCACCAATAAAAACCACGATACAAACGGGAAATAAGATACAGCTTTTGTCTGCTTCTCATCCGGTACATAATCGGGCAAAACTTTACCCAAGATTTCGCCGATCTCATCATACTTACAAAACGGTACAAGCACACCAAGTCCGGCATTCTTATCATCGTCACCGCTATTGACAGTATAACCGATCACCTCAAGACGGATGGATGCAAAGCCAAGCATCCTTTGCACAAGTCCCTGGGTAATCTTAACGGCTTTAATTCTGTCATAGCTAAAAGTATTGGTATGCTTTTCCAAAAGTCCGTAGGAAATCTGAATATCATTTCCACGCTTGGTGATTTTGAACTTGTAGTATCCCACAAAGGAATGGATCAGGCATCCAATGAGGGAAAAAATCGAAAACAGCAGCATTGCACCTACTGTAATCAAAAAGGCATACAAGAAATACTGCCCCCAAGTACCAAGAAAACTCTGCTGAACCATCAGCTTACAAATGCCGAGAACAATAATGGTAAGCACGGCGAACAATGCGGTAAAAAATGCGGTAGAAGCAATATTGATGAGTGTGTACAGCATCTTCTTACCGGAAGTAAAGCTGTAAAGACTATCTTCATCCGAAAGAAGCAGTTCATCCTTCGGCTGTGAGCTCTCCATGTTTCGTTCACCGCCCTCTTTCAGTGCATTCAGTTCGTTCAGCAGGGCGTCAACAATTTTATCTTTTTCAATAATCGTTATTTCAGCTTGATGGGAGGTGTTGGTTGAACCGCTATCAATCGTCAAAATAGCAATCCCGAAGATCCTATGGAACAGGTTTTGCTTTTTATTGATGGCGTGTACCTTCTTATAGTCCAATACAGAACGTTTTCTAAAAAGCACGCCTCTGTTGCATTTGATCTCATTTTCTGTCAGTTCATAGCCGGAGGTCTTGTAATACAGAATTCGGTAAACAATAAAGCACAGATAAACTACGGCGAATCCGATTACAAAAAACGGAATTGCAGCCTTGATATCTTCCGGGTTTGACTCGTCGCTTAAAAAGAAATCTTTAAGAAAGATAAAGACAACTACAAGGCTGCTGAACAAATCCGACAACAAGCTAGAATAAATATATCCTTTGTCAAATTTCTTCATTTCTTAATTCCTCAATTCTCGCTTCAAGATTACGTTCCAGCTCATCGATCATGCGGTCAGCTTCTGCGGTCGTGAGTGTAGAAATATCAAAATTCGAACCTGCAGTTGAGATGGTGACACCACTCAGTTTTAGCATCACCATAAGCGGTCCCTGGGTTCGATGAAGATCCTGGATCTGACAGACAGGAATTACGACTCTCTGCCTAAAAATCACGCCTTGCTTTACAATGATCCTCTTATTATCGTATCCCCAAGCATACATTTTATAGCGCAGTGCCGGCATAATCAAAGTAATGGCAAGAAGTAAGACGACAGGTATTCCTACCCCAAATAAAACAGCAAGCGTTACGTCGCCGGGCGCACCCGTTGCATTCAGAATTACAGCCGCACTTGTAAAGACGCCCGCCAGTGCCAACGATCCAATAGCCGCACGAATATACCATAATTTAAGTACACTTTTATCTAACTTTTTCAGT
>JAFPAK010000176.1 GCA_017390825.1 Clostridia bacterium | reverse complement strand
TTTTAACTATTTCATCCTCGATTTTGGCGGCGGTATGACCATGTTCAAGGATGCCAAGATTTTGGATGCCGAAGGAACACTGGATGTGGAACTGCTTGAAAACTACATTGTCGAGCACCTGGGTGGCGTTATCGGTGAAGAATACGCTGAAGTTAAGCCCAACATCTCCTTTACTGATGGTGTGATTACAGAGACTGAGACTCCTGATAATAACGAACAGGAAAATAAAGAACCTTCCTTTCCGCAAACAGGCGACAATTCCTATATTGTTGTGTGGATCCTCTTAGCAGTCCTCAGCCTTTCCGCTCTTGTCATTTTAGGCATCTATCGTCGGAAAGAAATTCAATAAAAAGATACACGCCCAAAAAGGTATTAATATAAAGACGGAACGCACAAACGGGCGGTGACGGCAAATCCGCCATTGCCCGTTTTGACAGACTGGAGCTACGCAAAGTTAAAGAAAGCACCGTGTCATTATTACGGAACATATTACGAAAAGGATTTTGTAATTGCCGCACATAATTATAAGTCGCATTTTGGCATATTATCAGAATTACAAGCGAGTGATGTCGTTGTGTTTACCGATGTAAGTGGAACAGCGCACTACTACGAAGTGGTGATTTTGGAAACACTGCCAAAAAACGCAACAAAAGAAATGATTACAAGCGGATTTGATCTTTCGTTATATACTTGCACCTTAGGTGGCGGTAGCCGTGTCACAGTGCGTTGTAACGCTGCCGAAAATAGTGGCTGAAAATCTTTTGAATAGCGAAGTTAAAGTTTACAGGAAAGCGGTACAATAAAAAATATAAACAAGGCGATAACTCGAATGTAATACAGTCGGGTTATCGCCTTGTTTGGTTTTACGATATATCTTTCTTTTTCAGTTCCTTTTTCATTTTACCAAGTGCCTTGTGGTATGTTTTATCAGCGGTATCGGGCGAAGCTATGCCGAGCAAACAAGCAAAAAGATAAAAGCAGTATGGAAAGCCAAAGCGGATAACGGAGAGCGTGTATCAGCAGCGGTTCCCTTTGGGTATATGAAGTCACCCGAAGATCCAAAGCAATGGATTATTGAAGAACCCGCTGCAAAAATTGTTCGATATATTTTTGAGTTATGCATTGCGGGACTTGGTCCGATGCAAATCGCACGACGATTGGAAAATGAAAAGGTTGTCTGCCCAACTGAATATTATTACAGTATTGGTAGAAAAACATCGAACAAAAGACCTGCAAATCCGTATAAATGGGATCAAGCAACTGTGGTTCATATTCTTGAAAATAGGCAATATACAGGCTGTACCGTTAATTTCAAGACAACCTTTGTAAGTTTCAAGGTGAAGAAAACTGTCTATATTCCCGAAGATGAATGGCAGATTATACCCAACACTCAAGAGGCTATCATTGATGAGGATACCTTTGATAGAGTTGCCGAACTCAGAAAGAACCGCCGCCGTAATACTGCTACGGGAAAAACAAGTATGTTTGCCGGACTTTTGTATTGTTCGGATTGTGGCTCCAAATTATATTTTGCTGCCGCAAAAAGCATCAAAGAGCATCAAGAGTTTTATCGTTGTTCACAGTATAAGGAAAACAGAGGTGCCTGTACCATTCATTATATTCGTGATGTGGTGCTTAAAGAAATGGTGCTTGAGGCAATCCAAAAAGTTGCGAAGTATGTTGCAGAATATGAGCCAGTATTTCTTTATCTTTTTGCAAAGAAAAACACACTTGGTAGAGAAACGACGATAAGAAC
>JAFPAK010000175.1 GCA_017390825.1 Clostridia bacterium | reverse complement strand
TTTTTTCATCTTTATAAACAGCCATTTTTATCACTTCCTTTCCTTAACTTTGGCTGCATCATAGCAAGTCTTGTCTAAAAAGAATTGTTTGTTGACTTTACCCGCCATTGTGAAAAATCCTTGTTCCTGCAGTTCAGCGTTCATTTTCCGTATCACCTTATAGGCGAATGATTTGGAGATTTTGAGTGCCTTTGCAACATCGTCTGCGGTCATATAATAATCTTCAAACATTGCAGAACCTCCTTTCTTCGTTTTTGTGCCTTGTTTGAGATTGCCGTTCTCCCCAAGTGCCGTTCCTGCCCCTGTTTTTCAGCGGCGTTTTCTCGCTCGCTCCTTTCGGAGGTCTTGGCGGAGTATCCCACTTGGACGGTCATTTAGTTGTCGCAACTTAACTGTATTTGTTTAAGTTATCCTCATTATACTAAACATATTCCGTTAAGTCAAGTGGTTTTCGAGAAAATATTAAACTTTTTTGTTTATATTATCTTGACAGAACTTAAACATTTGTGTTATACTCAATGCAAAGCACATAAGTAAGGAGTGAAATTACTATGGCAATTGGTGAAAGAATAAGATTTTTTCGCAACTTAAAAGGTATGACACAAAAGTTTCTCGGTGTAAAAGTCGGCTTCCCGGAGAAAACGGCTGACATCCGCTTGGCTCAATATGAGTCCGGTACAAGAACACCCAAATCAGATTTAACCGAAGCACTTGCCGATGCTTTGGGCGTTTCTACTATGGCACTGAATGTTCCTGATATTGATACGGATCTCGGCTTTATGCATACCCTCTTTGCATTAGAGGATATTTACGGCTTGAAGATTGACAAGCTCGATGACGAGGTTTGTATCCGCCTTGATAAGAACAGAGGCACATCTTACATTTCTTTGCTTGAGCGTTTTACCGCTTGGCAGAAAGAAGCAGAAAAGTATCGCAACGGCGAAATCAGCAAAGAGGAATATGACCATTGGCGTTATACATATCCCGAAGTAGAAGTACAGCGCACAAGGGATGCTCTTGATGAACTGCGCAATAATCACAACTAACTTATAGCGAGGTATATCTATGAATGATATAGATTTCAGAAATACGCTTATAAAAGCATTAGAGTTAGATAGGACACCAATGGCTGATAAACAAAAGGTTTTATCTACACTATTGAAAAGCAATACTTACATAGAATACACAAGTATTTTCACACGCCGAGAGTGGAATACATATTGTGCCTACCTCCATATTCAAGTACCCGTCGAAAACTACGAACTGATGAAGAAAAGTGAATCCAAAATCTTATCCGTTGCAGACAAGATTTTCGGCAGACAAGAGGACCACTTTTTAACGGACATTGAAACAGGCATTATCATTTCTAAACACGAAGTTATTGATTTTACCGGCATTTCTGTGACGGATGTAATCGCAAAAGCTATTGAAGATGCTGAACTGTTTATGAGCGATGGTAAATATGATTCTGCATTTGATCGTGTGCATACCGCTTTTCACGGCTACTTGAGAAAGAAACTCGACGATTTAGGGGAATCTTATGAGGAATCCGATACTCTCAATCAGCTGTATAACAAACTCCACACATATGTAAGTTCGAATATTGCTAACGACCAATCCGGAATTATAAAAACTGCTTTGCGAAGTGCATCAGGGGTAATAAGTGCAATAAATGATTTGCGAAATCGTCATTCACTTGCACATCCTAACGGTAGCATTATTTCAGTCCGAGAAGCTAATTTGTGTATACGGCTTGTAAAAGAGTTATCCGACTACATTGAAAAAGTAGTATAAAAGAAAAAAGAGCTAACAGACTTTGTAACAAAAATCTGTTAGCTCTTTTTCGATAAGCTTATACGCAAAAAGTGTATACTCCTTATACTCTTCCTCTTCCGGGTATATAAATCCGCGAAGTACCAACCAAAAATAAAAGTGACTTTCAAATGTGTGCTTAAAGAAATCTTCTGCCGCATACCCGTTTATAACATCAAACCATATATCAAAATCAGATGTCATCCAAATCGATTCGCCACCTACCTCTAGGTGTGGATCTCCGCCGTGCTCCAGCAACAGCTTGAGTGTATCTGCTGCAACAAAAGGCTTGTCGATCCAGTAAATTTCGAATAGTGCATTCGTTTCGTTGGGTATCTCTCCAAATACATAATTGGGGTCAAGGCCATATTGAAGC
>JAFPAK010000174.1 GCA_017390825.1 Clostridia bacterium | reverse complement strand
TATGCAAAGGAGGCGGAGTGAAATGGAAGTAAAACGTACATCCGTCTTTGAAAACGGTCTTATTTGGTTCGGAGCCGCTATTTCCATTGCGGAAATCCTAACCGGAACCTATTTTGCACCGCTCGGCTTTACCAAAGGCATACTTGCTATTTTGCTTGGTCATATCATTGGATGCGCTATGCTGTTCTTTGCGGGACTGATCGGCGGTAAGGTACGCAAGAGTGCAATGGAAACAGCCAAGATGAGCTTCGGTAGCAAAGGTGCTTTACTTTTCTCTGTGCTCAATATCATTCAGCTTGTCGGTTGGACAGCGATTATGATCTATGACGGAGCGCTTGCGGTAAACGGTATTTTTGATATCGGCAACTGGATATGGTGCATTATCATTGGTGCTTTGATTATTCTTTGGATTCTAATTGGCATTAAGAACCTTGGTAAAGTAAATACTGTTGCTATGGCAGCGTTGTTTATTCTTACAATCGTTCTTAGTTTCGTTATTTTCGGCAAAGGGACAATGCAGAACATCGGCGGCGAAGGAATGACCTTCGGTGCTGCTGTAGAATTATCTGTTGCGATGCCGCTGTCTTGGTTGCCGCTTATCAGTGACTATACAAGAGAAGCCAAAAAGCCTGCGAAAGCCACTGCAGTCAGTGCTGTCACATATGGCGTAGTGAGTTGCTGGATGTACATTATCGGTATGGGTGCGGCTATCTTTACCGGTGAGTCTGACATAGCTCAGATTATGGTAAAAGCAGGTCTTGGTATTGCCGGTCTTTTGATTATCGTATTTTCTACTGTTACCACAACCTTCCTCGATGCTTATTCTGCCGGTGTTTCAAGCGAATCGCTATCATCGAAGATTAGCGGGAAATGGGTTGCAGTTGCTGTAACTGTACTCGGCGCAGTAGGTGCAATTTTCCTGCCCCTTACCGATATTACCGATTTTTTGTACTTTATAGGTTCGGTATTCGCACCAATGATCGCAATACAAATTGCGGATTTCTTCATTTTGAAGCAGAACAAAGAAACAAGTGCGTTCAGCATTCAAAATCTGATTATTTGGCTTATCGGCTTTGTTATCTATAGATTGCTGATGCATGTTGATATTGTTGTCGGTAACACCTTGCCTGATATGCTTATTACCATCGTGATCTGCGTAGCCGTCAGCAAAATCAGAAGTAAAATCAAAAAATGAGTTGATAAAATGAAACGATGTGTAATTGTCGGCGGCGCTGACATAAACAATTATGAATATATCAAAAGCTGTTTGCGCAACGATGATTTCATCGTGTTCTGCGACAGCGGACTGAAACATTTAGAATCTTTGCAAGTAAATCCCGGACTTATCGTGGGAGATTTTGACTCCCACGATAACCCACAACTTGATGTGGAAACAATCGTGTTGCCTTGCGAAAAGGATGATACCGATACTGTATTTGCGGTAAAGGAAGCACTCAAACGTGGCTTTGAGGACTTCCTTTTGATTGGTGTTGTTGGTGCAAGACTTGACCATACGCTTGGTAATGTGTCTATCCTCCTTTACCTTGATGCGCTCGGCAAGAAAGGCACTATCATTGATGATTACTCGGAAATGGAAATTGTTTCTAACGAGCCGGCTTACATATGTGATCAGTATACATTCTTCTCTCTGCTGAATATTTCC